>JANMPL010000131.1:0-2302 GCA_031369845.1 Chloroflexota bacterium | reverse complement strand
GTGACGACTGTGCCGTCACAGCCATCGAGTACGCCGCGCAACGTCTCGAACTTCGGGCCCTTCGCGACCGGATGCCGGTTCCGCCACGCGATCTATGGGCGAGGACCGCAACGTCGATCGAGAACGAGGCCCGTCATCGGGTCCTCCAACCTCGTGGTGGGCCGCGCCGAGCCGGCCTTGCCCCATACGCCCTCCTCGCCGGTGCAGTGGCCGTGGCCGTCGTCGTCGGGACGCTGACCTCCTCCCAGTTTCCCACGGGGACGACAACGGCCACTCCACCGGCATCGAACCAGATCGCCGTCGCCACGGACGCCGCCTCCCCGGCCCCGACTCCGCTCGCGGTCGCCCGCAAGGAAGTCGAATATTTCAGCCTGGACGATGATGGCCAGTACCAGCTCAACACGGCACAGATCTCCGAGGTCTGTCCAGCGGAGGCCGGCAGTTGCGCGACGACCGAGCCGAACGAGGTCGTCAGCATCGGTCCGCTGTCGAGCCCGGAGACGGTTTTCGGATCGGGCGACGCACCGCTCGTCGTCTTGGGCGACAGCGCGAATGGGTCGAGCGTGTTTGCGATCGCGAAGCCCGACAAGACGGTTGGCCCCGTAGCGACGCCCTCGCTCCGCCCGAGCGCGCCGACCGCAACTCCATCGCAGAGCTCCGATACGGCGAGCCCACCCGTCGCGTCGACGCCTCCGCCCTCGATCGAGCCTCCCACCCAGTCGCCGACGCCGGCGGGGACCGTCGAGATCGCCCGCGGACTCGAAGTCGTTGAGACGACCGCCGCCTACGCCCCGGACGGCTCGGCATTCGCCTTCACCGCTCGTCCGTCGAACGGTTCGCACGGACCCGACATCTATCTCTGGACGGTCGGCGAGGCCGAGGCTCGACCGATCACGACGGACCACCGCTCGGTTTTCGGGTCGTGGGCCGGCGACACGATCGTCGGCAGCACCGTCGTGACGTCCGACGCCGGGGCGACGAACCATCCCGCCGCCTTCGCAATTTCGCCGGATGGCCAGAAGATCGTCTCGCTTCCGCAGGCCGGGCTGGCATGGCGGCCGGTGGTCGACCCGACCGGCGGCGCCGCGATCTACTGGACCGGCGCGCTCGAGGCGACCGATGACGGTCTCGGCTGGCGGACCGTTGCCGGGCGCCTTGTTGTCGGTCGCTGGAACGCAAGCAGCGACACGTCCGGCGAACCGCTCGCCACGCCGCTGACGGGCGATCAGTCCGTGGAACTGGCCGAAACCACGATCGCCGACGGTCCGGTCGCCGACTGGGACGCGCGCTGGGACGAGACGGGGACGCGGCTTGCCGTCTGGGTCGCCGACGCGGACAACCCGACAGTAGGACGGTTGAGCCTCTACGTCGTCGATCCGTCCGACGGCCGGATCGATCTTGCGAACCCGCCGCTCGACGACGAGCGGGCGCTGGCGGGCTTCTCGATCGCCGACGGGCGGCTCGCATGGGCAGCCCCGGCCGGCAATTCGGGGAAGGCAAAGCACGTCAAGGTCCTCGCCTGGACCAACAGGGGATTCGGACAGGTCGAGAGCGCTGCCGGAGACTTCCTGCTCGTTCGCTGAGCCCCCGCCGGCACGGCGCCACGCGGGACGGAAGGATGCGTGCGCGCCGGAATCGGCGTATCGTGCGCGGATCGTGCGACCGAGCCGATTGCTCGCGATCGCGGCGCTCACCGTCGCCCTCGCCCTGGTCGTGCTGCCGGACATCGCCGGCTCCCGGAGCCCGAGCTCCCCGAGCATCGTTGACCCGGCGGCGTTCCAGCAGATCCGGGTCCCAGCGTCCGCAGGCGAACATCCGACTTCGGTCGGTCCGCTCGATCCGTCGCTGGCGTCCGCCGGCCGGATCACCGCCGCGACCGCGTTCATCGAGCCGGGCGAGGCACCGGAACGGATCGTCGGTCGTCCGGCCATTTTCCAGCCGCCCGCCCAGGGCGGGTCAGCCCTGAAGCCGCCGCGTTACAAGATCACTGGCTATGCGACCTTCTACGGCAACGGGACGACCGCGATGCGCCTGCCACGCGGCACGACCGTCATTGTCTGCGGCAAGGGCGGCTGCATCGAGCGGATCATCAACGACTACGGTCCGGTCGACTTCAACCAGCGAATCGTCGACCTCTACACGCCCGACTTCTTCGATATCTGCGGCTGCCCGTCGTGGTCGGGAACGACCTGGGTGACGGTCTCCGTCTACTGACCACCGCGAACGGCCCCGACTGCGTTCGTCGCGGATGGGTGCGCCAGCGCAAGGCGGAGCCGAGCACCAGAGCGAGCGCACCCCAAGG
>JANMPL010000125.1:0-12305 GCA_031369845.1 Chloroflexota bacterium | reverse complement strand
GGCGCGTTCGTCGCCGCCTTGAGGGGAGACGAACGATGAAGAAGGAAAACCAGATCAGCAGCACCGGCGGGTTCCTGCTCGTTCTTGGGGCTCTTGCCTTCTTCCTGCCGATGTTCGACTACCAGCTGCTCATCCTGTCGTGGCTCGGTGGCATGCAGCAGCCTGTCGGGCTGAGCGCGATGGTGATCGGCGGCGTGTTGTTCGCGTTGGGCAAGTTCCAGGAAATCCGCAACGCCTCGCCCGTCCCGAGTCCGACCGACCCGATGCAGACCGGCCAAGACGCTGCTCCCGCCACATCGGTGGCGGAGTCTCCGGCGACCGCCGAGGGCCCGATCGCCTGAACGATCCACCCGAATCGTTCGGGGTCCTCATCGCTGGCGTCCGCCGTCAACGAACGACCAGAATGGCCGGGTGACCAGGCCGCCTCGTGCCCTTCGCCCGGCCCTCGTCGTGATGCTCCTGACCGCCCTGGTCGCCGGGTGTGACCTTGCGGGCATGGTTGGTGCGCCGAGGGGCGGCCCGTACCCAGACTCCTGTTCGCAGTGGCAGTACTCGGCGCGTCGATGCGAGGCGATCGTCGACCGGGCGCTGAAATGGGCCGAGGTCGATCCGGACAACGTCCAGTCGGTCTTCCTGCTCCCGTTCGAACAGGACGTGAACCTTGGTGGTTTCACTCTTGCCCTGGTTCGCTTCGAGCTCGCCGACGGCAGCCATGTCGATCAGGACGTCCGATGCGTCGGGATCGACATGACCCCAGTCTGCAACGAGGTTGCCGAGATTCAGATCTCGACCGGGGTCGATCGTGACGTGCCGTGCGCTGGGGAGCCGCCCGCCGGGTGTGCCACGCTGCCGCCGACGCCCGATGCGGCTGCGGTCGCGGCCGCTCAGCCATTCCTGCTGAGGGAGCTGGATGTTCCAATGGACCACCTCGGCGGCTACGAGGTGAGGCTGGGGGTGGCGACACTCCCGAACGGCTATCTGTCGGAGCGATCATTCGGCCTCGTCGACCGCCGGCCAGACAGCTTCTGGATCGACGGTGGCGTCCATCTGGAGGTCAGGCCCGACATCGCCGGCCGACCGCCGATCGGGAGCATCTACCGCGACCTCTTTGACGGCCCCGAGCCGGTCACGATCTTCCTTGTTTTCGAGGTGACCGACCTCGATAGCCCGTCGGTCCTGCAGGTGCGCGACATCGTCGTCCGCTAGCATCAGGCCATGCCGACGGTTGCTCGCTTCTCGATCGCCCCGGTTCGCAGTCTCGGCCTGGTGCATCCGACGGAGATCGACCTCACCGAAGTCGGCGTCGCCGAGGACCGGCGCTTCTACCTGACCGACGCCGCATATCGCTTGGTAGATCGACTCACACTCCCGTCGCTCGTCCGGATCGCTTCCCGCACCGACCCGGCGGCCACTCAGCTGCGGCTATCGTTTCCGGATGGGACGGTCATCGACGAGGCCGTCCAGCTGGGATCGCCAACCGAGACCATCGTCCACAAGCGAACGGTAGCCGGGCATCGCGTCGATGGGCCGTGGGCCGCAGCTCTGTCCGAGTTCTGCGGCCGAGAGATCCGGCTCATCCGCTGCGATCGAGTCGGCGGGACCCGCAAGGGCCACCCGGCCACGCTCATCACCGATGGCTCGCTCGAGCTCCTCGGACACCATCTCGGCACGGGCACGGTCGACGGGCGGCGTTTCCGGATGCTTATCGAGCTCGACGGCGGCGCAGCGCATGAAGAGGACAGCTGGGTCGGCGGACGGATCGGCCTCGGTGAGGCCGTGCTCCTGATCTCCGCCCCGGTGCCGCGCTGTGCGATCACGACCCAGGATCCCGACACGGGCGAGCGGGACCTCGACACGCTCCGGACGATCATCGCCTACCGCGGCCTGACCGACGAGCGGGACATCGACTTCGGGGTCTACGGCGAGGTCGAACAGCCGGGCCGCATCCGCGTCGGCGATTCGGTCAAAGTCCTGACTGCGGCTCCCAAGGCGGCGGCGGCGAGCTGACGGCGTTTTCGACCGTCAGCGGGGACTACGATGCCCCGGTGAGCGATCTCCTCAGGCTCGAACGAGCCGGCCACGGGGGCGTCATCGCCCGCGTGACGCTGACCCGACCGGAAGTCCATAACGCGTTCAACGCGTCGGTCATCGCGGAGCTGCGCTCGACATTCGTCGCTCTCGCCCGCGAGGCACCGACGGATCTGCGGGTCGTCGTCCTGGCCGGCGCTGGCCCATCGTTCAGTGCCGGCGCCGACATCGCCTGGATGCGGGCGGCAACGGTCCTCGATGTCGAGGGCAACGAGCAGGACGCGATGGCAATGGCCGATATGTTCGAGACGATCGACACCTGTCCGGTGCCGATGATCGCCCGGGTCCAGGGGGCGGCGCTCGGCGGCGGAATGGGACTCTGCGCCGTCGCGGATTTCGTCGTGGCCGAGGCGGGCGCACGGTTCGGCTTCACCGAGACGCGGCTCGGGATTCTGCCGGCGGTCATTGCGCCGTTCGTCATCGCCAAGATCGGGGAGACGCATGCTCGCGCGCTCTTTCCCGGCGGACGGCGCTTTGATGCGGTGCGTGCGCAGCGGATCGGGCTTGTGCACGAGGTCGTCGAAGGGGAGGCGGCCCTCGACGCCGCAGTCGACGCGGCGATCGCAGATGTCCTCGCGGCGGGGCCGACGGCCGCCCGCGCCGCCAAGTCGATCGTCCGCGAGGTGCGCGGCCTAGGCCACGGATCGTCGAAGTGGCACACGGCCCGGGTCATCGCGCGCCAGCGCGTCAGCGAAGAAGCCCAGGAGGGCTTCCGAGCCTTCAGCGAGAAGCGCAAGCCGGGCTGGCAACCCGACGACGCGGAGTAGCGGGACGGGGATTCAGCAAACCGTCCGAAATCGCACGCCGCTGGAACTCACTTCTCGCAAGGCCATTACTCCGAGACCGGACTCCGCTTTCGGAGCAGCGCCGGGGACGAGAGTGAATTGGCGCGACGTTCGGTTTCGGACGATCTGTATGCGACAATCGCGACACTAATGATCGATGAGCTGAGTCCAAGCGAGGCTGCGCGCCGGATCGGGGCGACGACCCGTAGCGTCCAGCGCTGGATCGCGAGCGGAAGACTGCCGGCGCGACGCGTTGGGGGTCGCTGGCGTGTCGCGACTGACGTGATTGACGCGTTTGGGGAGCGAGTGGCGCCATTGGCGGAGGCGGAACGACCTATCCGCACGCTCTTCATCGCGAACCGCGGCGAAATCGCCGCGCGGATCACGCGGACAGCCGATCGGCTCCGCATCCGGGCCGTTGTCCCTCCGACTGAGGGGCCATATGCCGTCAATCTGCTCTCGGTGGAGGACGTCGTGGCCGCCGCCACGCTGGCCGGCGCGGACGCGCTCCACCCGGGTTTCGGATTCCTCGCGGAGAGCGCCCCGTTTGCGGAGGCTGTCCTCGCGGTCGGGATCCGCTGGGTCGGACCGCCGCCCGAGGCCATCCGGACAATGGGCGACAAGGCGGCCGCCCGCAAGCTTGCGCGCGACCTTGGCATCCCGACGGTGCCCGGCTACGACGGTCCGGAACAGGACGACGTCTCGCTCGCAGCCGCGGCGGCAGAGATCGGCGTGCCGCTTCTCGTCAAGCCGTCGGCGGGCGGCGGCGGAAAGGGGATGCGGATCGTTCGGTCGCTCGACGAGCTGCCAGCCGCCCTCGCCGCAGCGCGGCGCGAAGCCAACTCGGCCTTTGGGGACGACCGCCTGATCCTGGAGCGGTTCGTCGCCGGACCACGTCACGTCGAGGTCCAGCTCCTCTTCGATGCTCACGGCGATGGCGTCCATCTGGGCGAACGTGACTGCTCGATCCAGCGACGCCACCAGAAGATCCTCGAGGAGACGCCCTCGCCAGGTGTCGATGAGTCCACCCGCCGCCGGCTGACCGACGCCGCGCTCGCGCTCGGGCGGGCGGTCGGCTATGTGAGCGCCGGGACATGCGAATTCCTTCTCGACGATCGCGGCGAGATCTTCATTTTGGAGATGAACACGCGGCTCCAGGTCGAGCATCCCGTGACGGAGGCCGTGACGGGCCGCGACCTCGTCGCCGACCAGATCCGGATCGCCGCCGGCCAGCCCCTCGGCCTCACGCAGAGCGACGTGACGCCGGCGGGTCACGCGATCGAAGCTCGACTGTACGCGGAGGATCCCGACGCGGGGTTCCTGCCGGCGACCGGTCGGATCGAGGCGCTGAGCTGGCCTGACGGCGAGGGCGTCCGGGTGGACACCGGCGTGAAGATCGGCGACGTTGTATCGGATCGCTTCGACCCGATGCTCGCGAAGATCGTCGCCCATGGTCGCGGTCGGGACGAAGCGCTCGCCCGACTGGCCGGAGCCCTCGACGAGACGGTCGTGCTGGGCCTGACGACGAACCTGCGGTTCCTGCGATGGCTGGTCCGGGAGCCGGCCGTGACGGGCGGCGAGGCCCGGATCGACACACTGGAGCGCATCTGGCCGCCCGACGACTGGCCTGATCGGACGGCGATTCCGGCCGAATCCTGGCAGGCCGCCGCCCGGCTTCTCGGGGGCGGTTGGCGCCTCATCGGACCGCGATCGCTTCGGCTCGCGGCCGAGGGCGATGAGCAGACGGTTTCGCCGGCCGAAGGGACGGAGGCCAACCTGGCGTCGGTCGTCTCCGGCGACGTCGCGCACCTCGACCTCGGCGGCAGGTCTGTCGCGTTCCGGGTGGCCCCGGCGCCGGACGTCGACCGTGCCGCTAGGACGGCCGCGGCGCACGCCCACGCCGGTGGGGCGGCGGAGCTCGTGGCGCCCATGCCCGGTGCCGTCGTCACCGTCCATGTCGCCGTCGGCGACTCGGTCGAGTCGGGCGATCCGATCATCACCCTCGAAGCCATGAAGATGGAGCACGTCGTCGTCGCCTCGACCCCGGGCCGCGTGACGGATCTGCACGTCACCGCCAGGGACCAGGTGACCCGCGGCCAGCTGCTGGCGACCATCGAAGCCTGAACGTCGAGGCGCTACCCTTCCGTTACCCAGGAGGATCGATGGCGAAGCAGGATCAGCATCAATCCGGCAGCCACGAGGCAGCCAAGGCACACGGGCAGCCAGCGAAGGTCGACACGAGCCTGCCGGCCAGTCGCGACGAGCTACTCGAGCGCCATACCCATGCGCGCCGGCGGCGTAACGAGGCCCCCCTCGGAAGCGACCAGCATCGCGCGGCGGTCGACGAGATCGGGCGGATCGAGATCCGGATCGCCGCCATCGAGCGGGCGATGACGCCGCCGAAAGGCTGACCGGGAGCGTGGCCGAGCCGGTCCGGATCTACGAGGTCGGGCCGCGGGACGGCCTGCAGAACGAAGAGGTCTCCGTTCTGACCGCGACGAAGCGCCGATACATCGAGCTGCTCATCGCGGCCGGCCTCCGCGAGATCGAAGCGACCTCGTTCGTCTCGCCGGCGGCCATCCCCCAGCTTGCGGACGCGGATGAGCTGCTTCCGAGCCTCTTGCGCGCGGGAGGCGTCCGTTACCCGGTCCTCGTCCCGAACCTCCGCGGCCTCGCCCGTGCCGAGGCGGCCGGCGCCGACGCGATCGCGGTCTTCACGGCCGCCTCGGATGCCTTCACGACCCGCAACATCCGGATGACGATCGCGGAATCGCTCGCTGCGTTCGCCCCAGTCCTCGCCCGGGCCGGTGAGCTCGGCTGGTGGCGGAGGGGCTACGTCTCGACCGCCTTCGGTGACCCGTATAGCGGGGCGGTCCAGCCGGATCGCGCGATCGGGGTCGGCCTCCGGCTGCTCGAGCTCGGCGTCGAGGAGGTCTGCTTCGGCGACACGATCGGCGTCGGCGTCCCGAGCCAGGTCACCGAGCTGGCCGGGCTGGCGATCGCTTCCGGCATTCCGGTCGGTCAGATCGCCTTCCACTTCCACGACACCCGCGGCACCGCCCTTGCCAACGTCGTCGCCGGACTCGGGGCGGGGATCCGTTGCTTCGACGCCGCGACCGGCGGCACCGGAGGCTGTCCCTATGCGCCCGGCGCGGCCGGCAATCTGGCCACGGAGGACCTCGTCTATCTCCTCGACGGGATGGGTTACGAACACGGCGTCCGGCTCGAGGGCGTCCTCGAGGCCGCCCGATTCATCACCTCCGCCCTCGGCCGGCCCCTCGCAAGCAAGGTCGGCCAGGCCGGCGGCTGGGATCCCGCGACCGGGTCGGCGGTCGGGCGATCGTAAGCCCTTCGGGTCGTCCTGCTACGATCGCGCCCGATGGACGGCGTGGTGCTCGTACTGAACCAGAATTACGAGCCGCTCAACGTCTGCAACCTGCCGCGGGCTTTCCGGCTCGTGTTCGGCGAGAAGGCCGAAGTGATCGAGTACGACCACCAGGTGATTCGGACGCCGCGGACGTCGTTCCGCGCGCCGTCCGTCATCCGGCTCCAGTACCAGATCCGCCGGCCGCGGCCGCGGGTCAAGCTCTCGCGGCGGGAGATCTTCGCCCGCGACCGGCACACCTGCCAGTACTGCGGGCGACAGACCCACGACCTGACGCTCGATCACATCGTTCCCCGCCATCGCGGCGGCGGTCACACCTGGGAGAACCTCGTCACCGCGTGCAAGGCCTGCAACCACAGGAAGGGCGGCAAGACGATCGACGAGGTTCGCTTCCGGCTCCACCGGCCCCCGTTCGAGCCGCGGAGCGACGTCTACTCGCTCTTCACGCCGTACCTCGCCGACGAGCGCAACGAAGCCTGGCGGACCTACCTGTTCCTGGGTCGGAACTGAGCTCGCCGGAGCCGGACGCAATCGTCGAAGCCGCGTCGATCGTCGAGGCGGTGCCAGACCCGGTCATGGATCTGCTCCGGACGCTCTGGACGGCCGGCCACGCGGCATACGTCGTGGGTGGTTCCCTCCGCGATACGCTCATTGGGCGCATGCCGGTCGACTGGGACCTTGCCACCGACGCGCTTCCGGAACAGACATTGGAGCTCTTCCCCGACGCCGTGTACGAGAACCGCTTCGGGACGGTCGTCGTGCGCCGTCGGCGGCGCGAGTATGCGATCACGACATTCCGGACCGATCACGACTACGCGGACTTCCGGCGGCCGCATCGAGTGGAGTTCGGGACGTCGCTCGACGCGGACCTCGCGCGGCGTGACTTCACCGTGAACGCCATGGCATGGGGAGCGAGGCCTGACCGCGGGTCCGCGTCGGGCGCGGAGCCTGGCGCACCGCAATCAGAGCCTCGGGCGTCACTCATCGACCCGTTCGGCGGCCGCGCCGACGTCGCCGCCCGGACGCTGCGCGCCGTTGGTGAGCCGCTCGCCCGCTTCGAGGAGGATGCGCTCCGGATGGTCCGCGCCGTCCGACTGGCAACGACGCTCGGGTTCAGCGTGGAGCCGGCAACACTCGCCGCAATCCGGGAACGGGCGCCGCGCGTCGCCCACCTGTCCGGCGAGCGGATCGCCGCGGAGCTCGCGAAGATCCTCGCGGCGGAGCGGCCGTCCATAGGGTTGCTGCTCCTCGCCGACACCGGCCTCCTGGACCACATCTCGCCGGAGCTCGCGGCCCAGCGCGGCGTCGTCCAGAACAAGATCGAGGGCGAGGATCTCTGGGACCACACGCTCCGAACGGTGGATGCCACCCCACCCCACCCGATCGTCCGGCTCGCCGCCCTCGTCCACGACATCGGCAAGCCGGCGACGCAGGCTGACGGCCATTTCTACGGCCACGAGACCGTCGGGGCGGAGCAGGCGCGCAAGTTGCTCGAGCGCCTCAACGAGCCCCGAGCCGTGACCGAGCGGGTCGCCCACCTCGTCCGTCAGCACATGTTCAAGTACGAGGAAGGCTGGAGCGATACGGCGGTCCGGCGGTTCATCGGCAAGGTCGGGCGCGACGTCCTCGATGAGCTGTTCGCGCTGCGCGAGGCCGACAACATCGGGAGCGGCGTGGCGCCGGCTGCCGACAATCTGGACGAGCTCCGGGCGCGAATCGCGGCCGAGCTGGCCACCGGGCCGGTGCTCGACCGCTATGCGCTCGCGATCGACGGCAACGACCTCATCGTCGAGTTCGGCCTGAATCCCGGACCCCACCTCGGCCGCATCCTCGACGCTCTCGTCGAGCGCGTGATCGAAGATCCCGCCCTGAACGACGCACCGGCGCTGCTGATGCTGGCCCGCGACCTCGTGTCGGGCGACCGATGATCGAGCTCCTCGTCGAGGCCGAGCGGGCGCTGACCCACGGCCAGGTCGACCAGGCCGAGCGGCTCTATCAGCAGGTCGCCGCGAGCGACCCGAAGAACTCGATCGCGGTCATGGGCCTCGCCCGCGTCGCCCTCGAGCGCGGCGACGATCGGACGGCGTACATCCATGGACGAGCGGCTCTTTCGATCGACCCGGACAATCCGGCGGCGCAGCATCTCGTGATGCGACTCACAGAGGTCATGGCGGGTCGGGGCGAAACGCCACCCAACGTCGAAACGTCGCCGAGCGTAGCGTCGCCGGGCGGCGAAGCGCAGCCCCCGCAGCCGACACGAACGGCGTCGCGCGGATTCGTCGGCCGGCTTCTCCACCGAAAGCCGCGACAACGATGAACACGAGCCAGGATCGGAGGTCCAGATGCGCATCCTCGTGACCGGTGGCGCCGGCTATGTCGGTTCCGCGTCGGTCGAGGCGCTGCTGACCGCCGGCCACGATGTCTCTGTCCTCGACGACCTGTCGACCGGTCATCCGGACGCCGTCCCGAACGAAGCCCGGCTCGAAGTCTGGAGCTATACCGACCAGGAGGAGCTCGTCGAGCTGCTCGATGCCGGGCGAATCGAGGCGATTCTCCACTGCGCCGCCCGATCACTCGTGGGCGAGTCCGGCCGGGATCCCGCCCTCTATTACAGGGACAACGTCGCCGGCGGCATCGCCCTCCTCGAGGCCGCTCGCCGGGTCGGCGTCGGGCGGATCGTCTTCAGCTCGTCGGCCGCGGTCTACGGCGCTCCCGACACGACGCCGATCGACGAGGACGCCCCGCTTCGGCCGGTCAACACGTACGGCGAGACAAAGCGGACGTTCGAGGCAGCGCTCGCGGCATACGGGGCGGCGTATGGCGTGCGATCCGTGAGTCTTCGCTACTTCAACGTCGCCGGCGCGACCGAGCGCAACGGCGAAGACCATGACCCGGAGACGCACCTCATTCCGAATCTCCTTCGGGCGGCCGAGGGCACCGGCGACCCCGTCACGATCTTCGGCGACGACTACCCGACGCCCGACGGGACCTGCATCCGCGACTACATCCACGTCGCGGACCTGGCCGACGCCCATCTCCTCGCCCTCGAGGCGACCGCGCCCGACGACGAACGGACCGACAAGCCCCTTGCTCTCAATCTCGGAAGCGGAGGAGGGTTCAGCGTCCGGGAGGTCCTCGCCGCCGCGGAGTCCGTCGTCGGGCGGTCGATCCCCCACTCGATCGGTGAACGCCGGGCCGGCGATCCACCGAGCCTCGTCGCATCGGCCCGCCGGGCGGAGGAGGTTCTCGGTTGGGAGGCGCAGCGGTCGACGCTCGACGTGATGATCAGGTCGGCGTGGGAGTGGCGACAACGCAACCCCGACGGCTATCCCGAAGGCGACTGACGCAGCCGACTCGACCGGCCGATCAGCGCGGCTCGATCGGTGCGGCGGACGGGAGCAGACGTTCTGGCGGTGGTGTCGCGGCGGGCAGCTCGTCGGATCCGCTCCAGCGGTCGCTGACCGGCGCTAGCAGCCAAACCCCGATGAGCATCGTGACGAGGAGGCTGAGCACAGCAACCTGATACGCGCCGACGCCGAGCGACGTGAGCAGCAGGAACGTGATCGCCCCGTACAGCAGCTGACCGATCACCTGCGATCCCTTGCCGACAAGGCCGTAGAGGCCGAAGAACGCGCCGAGCTGGTCGGGCGGCGAGAGGCGGACCATCAGGACGCGGTCGGCGACCTGGACGCCACCGAGCCCGCTCCCGAGGATGGCTCCGGCGACGAGGAACATCACGAGGCCGACTGTACCTGGCACGCCGAGTGAGACCCCACCGAGGACGAGCCCGACCGCCCATGACGCGAGGACCGTCATCAAGGTCCGCTTCGGGCCGACGCGGTCGACTAGCGCGCCCCAGCCGAAGCTCGCGAGGACGGCCACCACCGCCAGCGACAGCAGGATGAGATTCGCGACTGTTTTGCTGAGGCCCATCGCCTCTGTCGCGACGATCGCCATGACGACGATGATCGTGTTCACCGCGTCGGAATAGAAGAAGCGACCGAGCAGGGAGCGACCGAGCCCCGGGACCGTCCGCGCGTTGTGGATTGTCGTTCGGAGCTGGGTCAACGCCAGCGCGGCGTCGCGAGCCGTCGGCCGGATCGCGCCGGGTGTCGGTGCCTCGCGGACGACCAGGAAGAGCGGGATCGCGAAGAGCCCGTAGAGGGCGGCCGCTACGAAGAAGATGCTCGGGATCGGTAGATCGAGCAGGAAGATCAGAAGCCCGATGAAGATCGTCCCGCAATAGCCGATTGCGACGCCGATCCCGGATAGCTTTCCCCTGGTCTCGGGGTAGCTCACCGTCCGGAGCGTTGCGTCGTAGTAGATAAGCGCGGCCTGATAGGCGAAGTTCGCGACGACGAAGAGAAGCAGGCCGACGAACGCCGGGCTGAAGCTGATGAGCGCCGTGGGGACGATGCAGAGCAGCGTGAAGAACAGCAGGTACGGCAGGCGGCGTCCACCGGCTCGATCGCTGAATGCGCCGAGAATCGGCGAGACGATCGCGTTCAGCCCGACGCTGGCAACGATCGCCAGGCTGAAGGCCAGGTTGCCGTACTGGGCGCCGAACCGGGCATCGTCGAGGAGCCACAGCCCGATCGCCAGCGACACGACCGCATAGCTGAAGATCGTGTTGGCGAAGTCGTAGAGCGCCCAGGCGAGCGGGACCGCCGTGCGCCCACTCGGGGTCAGCCCCGCGAGCCCGCTCTGGCGTGTCGCGGTGTCGCCGGGGAGGCTGGCGCCTGTCACGCCGCCGATCATAGATGCCATGCTGCACTGACGCGCGGCCCCCGGAGTCGTTGCGTGGCCCCAGTGCGGACGCGCGGCCTCCGGACCGACCCGTTGTAGGATCTCGGCGTGAGCACTACCGAGCAGCTCGCGAGGCCGATCGACGCCCGTACGGCGGCCGCCGACTGGCGGCCCCAGCGGTTCAGCGAGGGACGATCCGGCAAGATCCACGATCCGATCGTGGAGCCGCTGTGGACAGGCCTCCGCGTCCTGGCGCTCGTCGACGACGGCAATGTCACGATCCGCGATCTCGACGGTGATGTGGTCGACGACTTCGAGGACGTCGTCAGGGAGCTGGCGGAGGCGAGCCGCACAACCCGGTTGCTCGTAGACGGCTACGTGACCCACCAACCGGTCCAACGGGTCGCCGAGGTTGCAGAGCGAGAAGTCGCCGACACCTCGCTGCCCCGACCATCCGTCCGCCAGATGTGGTTTGGGTCGCTCGGACGGCGGCGGTCGCCGACCGCAGTGCAACCTCCCGTTGAGCGCATCGAGCGCCAGTCCCCTCCCGCGGACGAGGATGTCGCGATCGTCCTTGTCGATCTCCTCTGGCTCGACGACGAGCCGCTGCTCAACGTCCCGCTCCTAGAGCGCAAGCGGATCCTGGAGTCGGTGGTCGACGAGTCGCGACTCGTCCGGCGAGGGATCTTCGTTCGTCCGCCGATCGATTCGTGGATCGCGTCGTGGCGGTCGTTCGGCTTCAGCCGCCTCGCCTACAAGGGCGCGAACAGCCGCTACACGCCGGGTGCGCCGAACGCGCAGTGGGCCGTCGGGGATCTGCCGACCCGCTGATCCGCCCCGCGTGGCACGGGTGCGCCCCCGGTGGTACGGTGGGCGTGTGCCCACTGCGCTCACCCCGGCCGTGCGCGACGAGATCTCGCGCCTCGGCCGAGCCGACATCATGGTCGGCATTCCGAGCTTCAAGAACGCGGCAACGATCGGCTACGTCGTTCGAGCTGCGCAGGCCGGGCTCGTCCAGTATTTCCCGGATCTGAAGCCCGTCCTCGTCAATAGCGACGCCGGATCACCGGACGGCACCGGCCGCGTCGTCATCGAGACGGAGCCGCCGGACTACATCGAGCAGATCCTCCTCGTTCGCCCGACGAACAAGCTCGATCGGGTCAGCCTGACGTACCCGGAGATCGACGGCGTCGGTGGCAAGGGCGCCGCGCTCCGAACGATCTTCGAGATCGCGGCCGCGCTCGAGGTCCAGGCCCTCGTCGTCGTCGACTCCGACCTCCACTCAGGGATGATCGAGCGGA
>JANMPL010000114.1:0-16962 GCA_031369845.1 Chloroflexota bacterium | reverse complement strand
CGACTCTTCGATGCGTAATGCGTTCAACCGCGTAGCCGACCGTGTCAGCACGGGGCTCGGCTCGCTTTGGGCTCTGCTCCTATCGGTAGTCGTGGTCGTCGTCTGGGCCGTGACAGGTCCAGTTTTCAACTTCTCGAACACCTGGCAGCTCTTCATCAACACCCGAACGACGGTCGTAACCTTCTGGATGGTCTTCGTGATCCAGAACAGCCAGAACCGGGCTTCCAAGGCAGTCCAGCTCAAGCTCGATGAGGTGATTCGCGCCCTCGACGGCGCGGAAAACAAGTTCATCCGCCTCGAGGCTGCGACGGAGGGCGTGTTGGCGGAACGCGAGGCGGAGATGGACGTAATCCGTGTCGACACGGCCGGAAGCGTAGTTTCGGCGGCAAGTGCGCCACCAGCCGCAATTCGAGCGCGCGGGTGACCGGTCCGCTTGCGGGATTTCATCGATGCGCGCCAATTGTCGGGGGCGTTAGGGTCGCATCGGTGCACGCATTGAATCCGTGCATTGGCGGCGTGTGCGCGGCGCCGCGCCGAGGCAAACCATGAATGGCAGCGATCGAAACGGTGACGGGCTCCGGTCGGTTGGCGACCCGGACGTTGCGCGTCAACGCGGCCCCGTTGGATCCCTGCCGGCGATCGACGCGGACCAGACGTCGGCTGACGCGGACCAGTCGGCCGCGGATGCGGATCAGACATCCTCCGATACCGACCAGTCCGGCTCGGCGGCAGATCAGGCGAGTGCCGACAGCGACCAGCGTGCGTCCGACCGCGACCAGGTAACTTCAGACCGGGATCACGCTGCCGACACCCACCTGACCGGGGCGGAGCAGAGCGCCTACGAGTCGTCTCGCGAGGAGCGCGAGTCGGCATCCGTCCAGCGCTCAGGGAACATGCTCGACCGATCAAGCACCTCGCATGACCGCGAGCAGACGGCGACCGACCGAGATCGAAACGCGGAAACGCGTGACGGGGCCGGGAGCGCGCGCGATGCGCGAGCAATCGGCCCGCCCCCAGCCTCGACGGAACCCCAGGCCGCGTTGATCAAGCAGCTCGAAGAGATTCGCGCCCAGGCAGGTGCCGATCGAGCGCGGGCCGCCGCGGATCGGGCGCGGGCGGCCGCGGATCGGGCGAATGCCGCTCGGGAACGTGACCGGCTCGAGGCAGAGCTGCGCTCTGCTCATCTCGACGAGCTGACCGGCGCGTATCGCCGTGAGATGGGGCGAATGGCGCTCTCGCATGAGATCGACAGGGCGCGACGCTCGGATGGGCAGTTCGTGGTGGCATTCGTCGATGTCGACCGCCTGAAGATCGTCAACGATCGCGAAGGCCACGCGGCGGGCGACCGCGTGTTGCAGACGGTCGTGCGCGAAATCCGTTCGAGACTCCGTTCCTTCGATCCGATCGTCCGCTATGGCGGCGACGAGTTCGTGTGCGGGATCGGTGGAACCGATCTCGAGGAAGCCAAGCGACGGTTCAACCTGATCGGAGACGCGATCGAGGCGGACGCTCGGGTCGGCATTAGCGTCGGGCTGGCCGCTCTCTCAATCGGCGACACTGCCGATCAGCTGACCGAGCGGGCGGATGCAGCCATGCTCGAGATCAAGGCGACACACCACTCGAGGCTGTAGCGCCGCTCGCGACCACGTGGCGACTCGACCGCCGTCGGGCCCGATACCAGGCGAGATACTCGAGTAGCTCTTCCCGCTCGTCCGCGGAAAGCCCGCCGAAGAGCGCCGCACCGACCGTGCCGGTCGTGTCGCTCTCGTCGTCGCCCGGCACGCGATAGCCGCTGAGGCGCATCAACTCGGCATACGGAACCGCCAGAGCCTCGCTCAATTGGTGCAGGACAGGCGGTGAAGGGCGTTTGACGGCGTCGCTCTCGAGCCTGCTCAGGTAGGCCGCCGAGATGCCGGCCGCGCGCGCGGCGTCGCCAGTCGATAGCTCGCGCACCTCGCGGGCCAATTTGAGCACGGCTCCAAATGACGATGCCAGCATTGGTATCCTACAGTTGATAAACGAAACTACAGTTGACAATAGCACCATCCGATGGTTGAATGCAAGGACAGCAGTGGCCGGAGTGCAGCCCGGCGGTGGTCTTTGTGCCCCGCTTCCCCGGATGCCTAACGCGTAAGGAGAAGCCATGACCATCGATCGAACGGATCGGACGGTCGTCACCGACGAACCCACGGCCGCCGGCCAGGGGACGGTGCGGACGGAGAATCGTCGCATTACCAGCACGGGCCCCGGTGGCGCGGAGCAGATCAGGCGCGTCGTCGTCCTGCTGTTTGGGCTGATCCAGGTCCTGATCGCAGCCCGCTTCGTCCTGCTTCTCCTCGACGCCAGGGAAGCCAACGGCCTCGTCTCCGGCATCCTGAACTTCAGCCAGCTGTTCGTGGCGCCGTTCGACGGCATCCTCCGAACGGACGCCCTCCATGCCGCCGGATCGGTCCTCGATATCACCGCCATCGTGGCATTCGTCGGTTGGTCGATCATCGAATTGATCGTGATCTGGGCGATCGGGATCTTCCGGCGCGATCCGATCACGGCCTGACCACCAGGACCTGGCCGCGTCGGCGGTCCCCCTACGCGGCGTGGCCAGGTTCGCACAAACATTCAGCCGAGATGGGCCGCACACACGAAAGGAACGAGTTCGATGGGTTTGATCGCATGGATCGTGGTCGGCGCGATCGCCGGCTTCCTGGCCAACCTGGTCATGGGTGGGAGTGAGGGCCTCCTGAAGATGATCATCCTCGGCGTCATCGGCGCCCTCGTCGGCGGGTTCGTCGCAATGAGCCTCAGGCTCGGATCAGTGGACGGCATCAACGTCGAGAGCATCGCGATCGCCACAATTGGCGCGATCGCGGTTGTCTTCGTGGCGAGGCTCGCCGGCGGTCGACGTGGCCTCAGCCATGGCTGAGTAGGGACTACCCCACCTGCGAGTCCCCCAGAGGCTCGCGCGACTCCGGAGAGGACCGACCGATAGCGGGCCGGTCCTCTCCCACTGCCCAGAGAATCCATAGCCTCTGAGGTACAGTCCGGCGATGCCCGGAAACCCCGCCGGAAACCGCCTCGGAACGCTACTCCGGCTCGCCGCCTTCGCGACCGATCCAGCCGGGGGCAACCCGGCCGGAGTCTGGCTGGGCGAGTCGTTCCCGTCGGACGAGGAGATGCTCCGGATCGCCGCCGACGTGGGCTACTCGGAGACGGCGTTCCTGGTGCCTGATGGATCCGGCGAGCGCGGCCACTTCCGCGTTCGCTACTTCAGTCCGCTCGCCGAGGTCCCGTTCTGCGGCCACGCGACGATCGCGAGCGGCGTGGCAATCTCGGAACGAGGCATAGGGCGTGGCGGCGGCGCGGCTGACCCCATCGACCTGGTGTTCGTGACCAATGGTGGACCAGTGGCCGTCACAGTGGCGCCCGGACCTGACGGTCTGCCTCGGGCGACCCTCACCTCGGTCGAGCCGTGGGTCCGCGAACCGGACCAGGATCTGCTGGCTCGCACGCTGGCGCTCCTCGATTGGCGGCCGGATGAGCTCGACCCGGACCTGCCGCCCGCCGTGGCGTTCGCGGGCGCGAAGCACCTCATCATCGCCGTCCGGACGCTCACGACGCTCGAGCGACTCGCCTATCCGTTCGAGGACCTCAAGGCCCTGATGATCGAGAACGACCTCACGACCGTTCAGCTCGTGTGGCGCGAGGCGCCCGATCGCTTTCGGGCGCGCGACCCCTTCCCGGTCGGCGGCGTGGTCGAGGACCCAGCGACGGGCGCTGCAGCGGCCGCGCTGGGGGCGTACCTGCGGGCACGAGGTGAGATCACCGCACCCGCGTCATTCGAGATCGTCCAGGGGGTCGAGATGGGCCGGCCGAGCCGGCTCACGGTGACGATCGTGGCCGGAGAGGCCGGCGTCCGCGTGTCCGGGAACGCCGTCCCGATGTGACCGCGTCAGGCGCTCAGGGCGACCGGCGCCTCGTGAAGCAGCGGCGACGTCAGGAAGAGGTCGGCACCGGCGACGTTCGTGGCGATGGCGACGCTGTGGACGTTGCACACGCGAAGGACGGTCTGGATGTCAGGGTCGTGCGGATGCGCGCTCAACGGATCGACGAAAAAGATCACGGCCCGGATCTTGCCTTCGGCGACCATCGCCGCGATCTGGGCGTCGCCGCCCATCGGCCCCGACAGGACCGACTGCACGTCGAGCCCCACCTTGTCGCGCAGGAGCGAGCCAGTCGTCGCCGTCGCGACGAGCTCGAACTTGGCGAGGCGGGCGTGGTTGTACGTAGCCCATGCGACGAGGTCGGCCTTCTTGCCGTCGTGGGCGATGATCGCGAGCTTGTCTCTGATTGTTGTCATGGTCGGGTGGACTCCTTTGGACTGGTCGACGCGGCGGGCGAGCTCGAACCGGGTTGCGGTGCCGCGTAACCGCGCATGACGGTGTCGACCACGCGGTTCGCGAAATCGCGGCTGAGCTCGCCGCCGAACATGAGGCGGAAATAGACCGGGCCGACGAGCAGCTCGGTGGCGATGTCGACATCGGCGTCCGGGCGCAGGTCGCCTCGGGCGATGCCGCGGCCGATGACGCGGGCGATCTCGTCGCGCCGCGCCTGGACGACCGTCGCTCGGAAGGGATCGCCCAGCGTCGGGTTCACCGCAATCTGGGACAGGAGCGCCCGGATGACGGGCCCGAACGGGGTGTCTGTCACCGCGCGCATCGGATTGAGGACGGCGGCAAGGAGCTCCGTCCTGGTGTCGCCGGCCTCCGCAACCGCGATATGCGGCGCCGCCAGCTCGGCTAGGAGCTCCTGGGCGAGGGCCTCCTTCGAGGCCCAATGGCGGTAGATCGTGGCCTTGCCGACGCCGGCTCGGGCAGCGACGTGCTCGAGACGAAGATCCGCAAACCCTTCCTCGCTCAGGACCTCGCGGAAGGCGTCAAGGATCGCCCGATGGACGCGGTCGCTTCGCGGCCGGCCCTTTCGCGTGGCGGGCCGCGACTCCTCGACGACCGCCGACTTCCGATACGGAGCGTCTTGCTCGGATTCGATCATTGACCTATAATACGAAACGGATCGTATCCATGCAAGGAGTTCAACCCATGATCGACAACCGAAAGGCCGTCGACCTCATCGAGCGGGCCCACGACGCGCAGCCATTTTGCCGCTGTGGCCGGCATACCACGCTGATGGAGCGGGCCGGAAGGATCTGGCTCGTGTGCAGCTCGTTTGACGAGCCTCGAGAGGGCGCGATTGCCCGGGTCCTGTCGGCCATCACGGCCGGCGCGCACACCCGCGAGCTCGTATTGGACCTTCAGGCGGTTGCCGCGTAGCACGCTGCTAGTTCACGGGCTGCCTCTCGTGTCGGTGAAGGCAACCCAGTCGCCCGACTCGATCAACTCCCCGAGGTCATCGGGCGAGCCGCGATAGAGATACGCGTGGGCGTGGCCGACCGGGCCCTCGACGAGATCGAGGACTCGGCGGACGTACTGCGAGCCGGGCTCGTCGGATGGATCAAAGCGTTCGAGGGCATCGAGGGTCGCGAGCATCCTGTCGTCGGGGAGCCGGTAGATCTCGACCGCCACGCGCCGGACCGGTCGTTCGACGAGGGCCGGGTAGGCGTAGCTCCGGTAGGGCGTGCTCGGGACATCGAAGAGGGCGCCGCCGATGACACCGGTCCCCAGGAACTCGGCTCCGTCGAGGAGGTGGTGGTTGCGCTGGCCGCGCCTCAGAGTCCCGTAGACCGCCACCGCGATCGCTGATCCGTCCGCCATCGGCGGCAGTCTGGCACGGACGCGAGGCAACAGCCGTGCTGCTACCTGATCGTGTCCGTTCCGGCCTCCCCGATGAGACGCTCGAGCTCGACCCGGGTCGGGAGGCCGATCAGGTCCCCTTCCACACTCAGCGCCGCGGCCGCGCAGGCGTTGCCCCAGCGCAGCGCCGCCGCGGCGTCGAGACCGTCGAGCAACGCGGCGAGGTAGCCGGCACAGAACGCATCCCCGGCCCCGACGGTGTCGACGACTCTCGCGGCGGCGACCGCCGGGGCGTCCACTGGTGCCCCCTCGCCGACCAATGTCGCTCCGTCCGCGCCCCGCTTGATGATGACCGATCCGCTACCGCCAGTCCGCAGGGCGCGGGCCGCGTGGAGGCCGTCCGGCGACGGTGCCAGGCCGGCAACGATCGCGAGCTCACCGGCATCCCCGAACACCAGGTCGGCACCGACGGCGATCGGGTGAAGGCGCGTGGCTGCTTGCTCGTCCGACCAGAGACGGCGGCGGAGGTTGACGTCGAAGCTGACGCGGACGTGGCTCGCCCGAGCGAGCTCGATCGCCCGGAGGACCGCCTCGTGGGCGGAGTCCGACAGCGCCGGGGTGATGCCCGTCACGTGGAGCCATTGGGCCCCGATGAACGCGGCTGTCACGGCCTCAATGTCGGCCGGACCCAAGGCGGAACCGGCACTCCCCGCCCGGTAGTAGAGGACCTCCGAGGGGCCGAGCGCCCGTCGCTCGCGGATGAGTAGCCCGGTCCGACGCTCCTCGTCGACGACCACGCCCGAGACGTCGACCCCCTCGCCGCGGAGGCGTCGAACGATCGCCCGCCCGAAACCGTCGTCCCCCACCCGCCCGACGTACAGGGCCCGGTGACGGAGCCGCGCCAACCCCACTGCCACGTTAGCCTCGGCGCCCGCGACGTGGCGGCTGAACGCCTCGACGTCGGCGAGCGGCGCGGGGCCGACGGCCAGCAAGGCGATGAGGGGCTCACCGACCGCGATGACCTCTGGCGTATCGCCCATCAGCCGACGCCGCTCGCCAGCGTCCGGATCAATCGCGCCGCCCGCTCAGCGATCCCGTCGGGTTTACCGTCGCCGGTCAGCCAGCTGCCGAGCCCGACGGCAATCGCACCCGCGGCCAGGAACGCCGGCGCCGACTCGATCGTCACGCCGCCGGTCGCGATCAGCGGAATGTCCCGGAACGGGCCGCGGAACTCACGGACGAAGGCCGGTCCGGCGACTGAAGCCGGGAACAGCTTGACCGCCGTGGCACCGGCACGCCAGGCGGTGAGGATCTCCGTGGGGCTGAAGGCGCCCGGAAACACAGGCAGGCCGCGACTCGCCGCCCAGTCGATGAGGGCAGGATCGGTGTGGGGACTGACGATGAACCGGGCCCCCGCGTCGACGGCCTGGGTCGCCGCCTCGATGTCGAGGACCGTGCCCGCGCCGATCAGCAAGCGGTCGCCCAAGCGCCCGGCCAGGGCGGCGATCGCGCCGAGTGCATCGGGACTGTTGAGCGTGATCTCGAACGCCCGAATCCCGCCGGCGACAAGCCCCTCCGCGATTCGTTCGATGCGCTCAGAGGGCAGCCCTCGCCCGATCGCCAGGACCCGCGGGCGGGCGATCTCGTCCGGCAACAGCGACCGACCGATCAGGGGATCTGGCACGGTCGCGAGCGTAACGCCTTCGATGGCGCCCCGCGCGTCGAGCTACGCGGGTGGCTGGATCTCGATGAGGATCGCGCCGGTGGCGTTCGCGACCGCCGTCGAACCCGAATGCTCGAGCAGGCGAGCCACCGATGCGGTCGTCGTGTGGCCGTGGATCCAGACCGGCGGATTGAGCAGCCTGAGCAGCCAGCGGTACGCCCCGAACCCGCGGTGGTAGAGGTCGGGCGCGTCGCCGATGCCGGCGGGCGGAACGTGACTGATGACGACGAGCGGCTCGGCGCCGCGCGTCAGTCGGAGGCGCAGGGCGCGTCCGGCAATCGAGAGAGCCTGCCGCCAGGCTAGCCATGGCCGGCGCCGATTGCCGGCCTGGCGGACGCCCGGCCAGCCCAGCCCGACGATCGAGATCCCGGCCAGTCGATCGGTCCGACCGGGCTCGAGCCAGGCCGGAACACGCACCGGTCGCTCCTCCCATTCCCCACCCCGGTCATGGTTGCCGCGGACGTAGACGAGTGGGACGTTGAACGCATCGGCGAGGAACGTCAGCCACTCGGGCTCGAGATCGCCACAGCCGAGGATGCCATCCAACGAGCCAAGCGCCTCCCGGTTCACGGGATTCTCCAGGGACGGTTCCTTGCTGTCGGAGGCGGCCAGGAACCGGATCGGCCGCCCCTCGCGGCCGGCGAACGGCCGTGGGTCCGGCCACAGGACCACGAGGCGCCGGATCATCGGTCCCCGGAGTCGCCGGCGTCGCCAGCCGGCTCGGCGGCCGGATCGCCTCCCGGCCCGAGCGCCTTCCGGCTCAGCGCGGCCCGGAGGTCCCGATGGTCCTCGACCTGAGCGGCCAGCGATGAGGGCAGCTCTGATCGCGCTTCGCCTGGGAGGCGAAGGTCGGTGACATTGGCGTCGATCGCTAGCTGGCCGCCGTAGAGCGCCGAGGCGACCCGGTTGTGGCCGTCGAGTACCCAGTAGCGATCGCCGAACCGGACGGCGTCAATCGGCGGCAGGATCGCCAGGCGGTCGGCCGCCGACCGCAGGCGCTGCCAGCGCGCGTTCCAATTGTCCGATCGAAACGGTTTGAGCGGCAGGAAGTCCCCTCCCCGCTGCCGGGCGCCGCCGACGGCCGTTCCTGCGATGTCGGACACGTCGATCGTCCGGAGCCCGAGCTCGTGCGGTGTCGCCCGGCGCGCCTCCGGGTGAACCTCGTACAGCATGGGCAGTGGCTCCCGCCCGCGTCGACGGACAGCACGCACCCGCGCCCCCGGTCGATCACCTAGTCGCCTGGTAGTGGCGCCGAGGGCCGCATCGGCGGCCCCCTCGATCGCGCTAGCCGCTCCATGGACAGCATCGTCGATCGCCGAAACGACCCGTTGGACGACGGGCTGCGGCTCTGAATCCCGAATCGTTTCGTCAGTCGTTTCGTCGGACATCGCGATCATCTTCGCCCGACGACCCGAGTCCCGTCGACCGCTCGGGTTGTCGCCGATGATAGGGACCCCGGCGGGGCCGGGTCCGTCTCTCAGGCTGCCTCTGACGCGACCCGCCGCGCCGACCTCGACAGCAGACCCGACCGTGGCCCAAGCGCCAGCGCGACGAGGAAGAACAACGTTTCCACGAGCACGATCGACGCGCCCGACGCGAGATTGAGATAGAAGCTGGCGTAGAGCCCGATGACCGCCGAGGCCGCCGCGAGGACCGCGCCGAGAACCATCATCTGGCCGAACCGGACGACGATGAGCTGGGCTGTCGCGGCCGGCGTCACGAGCATCGCGACGACCATGATGATCCCGACCGCCTGGATGCTGACGACGATCGTCACACCTAGCAGGGCGAGCAAAAGGTATTCGAGTCCCGCGACGGGCAGACCGGAGGCCGCCGCGCCGAGCGGATCGAACGTCGAGAAGAGCAGCTCCTTGCGCAGCACGAGCACGATGACGAGCACGATCGCCCCGAGGACTGCGACCTGGACGAGGTCCCCGAATCCGATTCCCAGCACGTTGCCAAGGAGATAGCCGAGTAGGTCGGCGACGTAGTTCTTGATCGTGCTGAAGAGCAGGATCCCGAACGCGAACGACCCCGCGAACAGGACGCCGACCGCGGTGTCGAACCGCAGCCGGCCCCGCCTCGAGACATAGCCGATCGCAAGCGAGACCGCGACTGCGGCGATCGCCCCGCCAATGTAGAGCGGCGCCCCGACGAGATAGGCGATGACGAGCCCGGGAAACGTCGCGTGGCTGACGGCGTCGCCGATGAAGGCGAGGCCCTTGAGGACGACGAAGGTGCCCATGACTGCGCACAACACGCCGACAAGGAGAGCCGCGACGAGGCCGCGCTGCATGAAGCCATACGACATCGGATCGGCGAGGAAGGCGATCGGGTCCATTAGCGCTTTTCGTCGTGGAAGTGGCGCTCCCCGCCCGCCGCCTCGTCATGGTGGTGGGCGTCGTCGAGCACAAGCCGACCGCCATCGCCAGGCAGCACCAGCACGTGCCCGCCATACGTCTCGGCGAGCAGGCGCTGGTCGAGCACGAGGTCGGCCGGACCGTGCGCCACAAGCCGGCCGTTGAGGAGCGCCGCTTCGTGGAACCGTTGGGCCGCGCAGATCAGGTCGTGGGTCGTCGCGATGACGGTCTTGCCGGCTCGCGCCTCCGCCTCCAGGACGTCCATGAGCTCTTCCTGCGTCCGGACGTCGACCCCGGTCACCGGCTCGTCGAGCAGATAAAGATCGGGTTCCGCGGCGAGGGCCCGGGCCAGAAAGACCCGCCGTCGCTGGCCGCCTGACAGCGCGCCGATCTGGCGGCTCGCCGCATCGGCCATGCCCACTGTCTCGAGCGCCTCCCCGACCCGCCGACGATCGAGGGCCCGCGGCTCCCGCCCGAACCCCAGCCGCGCGTAGCGGCCCATCATCACGACCTCCCCAACGGTCACCGGGAACTCCCAGTCCACGGCCTCGGCCTGGGGCAGGTAGGCAACCGACTTGGCAGCGAAGCCGGGAGGGCCGCCGAGGACCGTGAGGCTGCCGGCCGAGGGCCGGAGGAGCCCGGCGATGAGCTTGAGGAGCGTGCTTTTGCCGGCGCCGTTCGGGCCGATGACGGCAAGAAGTGACCCAGAGCGGATCTCGAGCGAAACGTCGGTCAGGGCCGTCCGGCTGCCGTAGCCCGCGCTGACGCGGTCGACGACGACCGAGACCGCACCGGTCGCGACATCGGCCGGCGACGGCCGCCGGACGACCGCGGTTGTCCCGCCTCGCTCGTCCAGGCTCATTTCAGAGCGGCCACGATCTGATCGACGTCCCAGTGCATCAGGCCAACGTACGTGTCGGCCGGCGGCGGCCCCAGCGAGTCGTTGTAGAGCGTGGTGACGACCTTCGTGATGCCGGCCTCCTTGGCGAGCGTTTCGGCGAGTTTCGGGCTGAACTGCGCCTCGCTGAAGACCGCCTTCACGCCGGCCGCCCTCACCTGGTCCACGAGCGCCGCCAGCTCGGCTGCCGTCGGCTCCTGCCCCGGGTTCTGGAGTATGACGCCGACGAGCTCAAAGCCGAAGTGCCGGGCGAAGTACGGGAAGGCGTCGTGGAACGTGACGAGCTTTCGGTTCGGCGCCGGGATCTGCTCGACTTTGGCCTTGAGTTCCGCATCGAGCGTATCGAGGACCTTGCTATAGGCCGCCACGTTGGCATCGAAGGTCGCCTTGCCGGCCGGGTCGATCTCGGCGAGCTTGGCCGCGATCCTCGGGACGTAGTACTCCTTCACGAGGCTCGGATCGAGCCAGAAATGGGGATTCTCTTCGCCGTTCTCCGTGAGTGTCGGGATGCCCTCGCCGAGGACCACCTGCGGCGTCGACCCACCGCTCCCGGACGCGAGGAGTTTATCGAGGAAGTTGTCCAGGCCGACGCCGTTCGAGACGATAAGCCTCGCGTCGCTGAGCAATTTGGCGTCGTTGGGTTTCGGCTCGTAGTCCTCGGGTCCGACGCCGGCCGGAATGATCGAGGTCACGGCCACCCGCGCTCCGCCGACGTTCTGGACAATGTCGGCAAAGACAGTCGTCGTCGTGACGACTTTCGCACCACCTGGATCCGCGGACGCGCCCACCGAGCTGGCCTGAGGCTGGCAAGCCATGAGGCCGGCGGCAATCGCCAGAATGATGAGTGATCCAGATGTCCTGCGACTCAGTCTCATTGAAACCCACATCGGTTTCGGGTTCTCCTTGCTTCTCGATTGGAGGTTCAGGCGTCGGAGGTGGTTCGGGCCTGGCAATGACGGCAGAGCCCGAAGAGCTCCAGCCGGTGTGAGTCGATCCGGAAGCCGGTTCGGCGGGCGATCTCGCCAACCGCGTCGGAAACGCCGCAGTCCTCCGCCTCAGCCGTCCGCCCGCATCGCGAGCAGACGACGTGGTGGTGATGGGCGCGGGCGCAGGGAACGTAGGCGTGCTCACCCGTCGGGAGGTCGAGACGCTCGACGACTCCGAGCTCCGTCAGCAGTTCGAGCGCGCGGAAAAGAGTCGCCCGGCTGATCCCGAGCCGACGGTCCCGGACCACACGCTCGAGTTCCGATGCCGTGAAGTGACCCGTTTGCTCCGCGATCAGATCGGCGACCGCGCGCCTCGGCTCGGTCAGCCGGTAGCCGGCGAGATCAAGCGCGCTGACGATCGGGTTCGCATCTGTCATGGCCCGGATCGTAGCGTCCCGCGGCTCAGTTGTCGAGACTCGATCTCAACTGGCTCACTGTCCGCGCTCGGGTTGGCGCGACGGGCCCGGCGTGGGACCATCTACCTGTCAGCTCAATACGCCCAGCTCGGAGGATGGCCGAATGGACAAGAAGGCGAAGACCCCGAAGAAACCGAAGCAGCCGAAGAAGGACAAGGCGAAGTAATCAGGCGGGCACAAGCCCGCGCCCCAAGCCCGCGCTCCGCTCAGCCCTCGGCGATCCTGCCGCACGCCTCGCAGCGCCCGGCAATCGAGAGGTGCGTTACATCGACCGCGAAGCTGCGCGCCCTCTCGAGTCCACGGACGAGCGACCGCGCCTCTGCCTCGGGGATCTCCCAAGTCGCTCCGCAGCCCAGACAGTGGAGATGGCCGTGGTCGGCGTCGGGCAGGACGTGGTACTCCTCGCGCCCGTCGGCCCCGTGGCTGTGGCTGACGAGGCCGAGATCCTCGAGGACGTCGAGCGTCCGGTAGACCGTCGAGGGGATCGTCGCCGGGTCGACTTCACGGCAGCGCTCGACGAGCTCGGCGCCAGTGATGTGGCCATCTGCCCGTGCGAGGACGTCGATGAGCACGCGGCGCTGCGGCGTCCAGCGCATGCCGCGGGCCCGGATCCGCTCCCGAACGCCGTCCCACGTCCCCATCGGGATCAGGCGCCACTCAACAGCCGTTCCAGATCGGGCAGCGCTGCCTCCGCGCCAATCAGGAACAACAGGCCGACGAGGACGCTGAACGTCCCGGCGAGGACGCCGATCGCGATGTAGAGGCGGGTCCGCAACTGGCTGGCGACGAACCCGGTCGCCGACACAAGGACGACGATGGAATTCGATGCCAGGAGCCCGATGATGAACGCGAGCATCATCGGGACGCCGAGGCCCTGGCCGGCGGCGCCGCCGACGGCCGCGATGATCAGGACCTGGCTGCCGGTCTCGGCGCCGACGCCGTGGATCATGCCGACCCCGAACGCGGTCTTCGGGCCGTACGAGCTCATCTCGATCGGGTCGACGTGCTCGTGGCCATGGAGCCGCGCCTGCACTCGTCGCCAGGCGTAGCGACCGCCGTCGAAGACCAGCATCCAGCGGCTGCGGAGCCGGAACTCCATGCCGTGGCGGGCGTACTGGTAGAGCGAGAAGAAGACCCACAGGCCGAGGACGAGGAGCGTCAGGCCCACGATCCGGCCCATGATCGGATCGACCCAATCGGGCAGCAGCGCCCCGAAGGCGAGGGCGGCCAACCCGAGGACCGCCACGACGGCCGCGTGACCGAGCGCATAGAGCGTCCCGAGCAGGATCGCGTGGCGCTGTTGGCCGAGGACGCGCTCGCGCGACAACGAAGCCGTGGCGATCGAACCGGATCCGTCGACCGCGCGGTCGCCGTGCACGCTCGCCTCCGACGCGCCGCCGTGGAGATGGGAGTGAGGCGTGAGCTCGTGGGCACGGACGTGGATCTCGGTGCCGGCATCGGCCGTTGCGGTGGTCGAGGTGATGTCGGTGATTGCCGCGATATGGTCCCAGTCGAAACCGTGGCGAAAGCCGAGCAGGAAGCCGGTCACGAGCAAGCCCAATCCCGTGCCGGTAACGACCGCCGCGACGGGGTCGAACTGCATCATCCGCTCACTATCGCAACCATTTGCGATAGCATGCCGTTGCAGGTGGCCGACCGTCAACCGATCCCGGCCGCTGCCTCCCTCCGACCGCCCTGGCCCAACATCGCCAGGGCCTGCCAGGCGCGGGTGGCGAGCTGGAGATTGAAACTGGTATCAGGGTCCGACAGGTCGTGGCCCGAGATCTCGCGGATCCGCTGGAGCCTGTATTTCAACGTGCTTCGGTGGATCGAAAGCGCGTCGGCAGTCGCGCTGTGGCTCCGCCCGCACTGACGCTGTTCGGTGGCGGCTTCCTCGTCGACCTGCTACGAACGCACCCGAAGCTCTTGCTGGGCGGCCTCGTCCTCGAGAACCCGCACTACATTCCGCCGGAGCAACTGGCCACCGCCCCGGCCTGACCCGGGATACGGAGACCCGCCGACAGTCCGCACGCGTTCGGACCGCCAGCGGGATGGTGGCTCAGACGTCTGAGCTGGAAGCGTCCGGCGAGGCGTCGGGCGAGGCATCCGGCGTCGTGCCGTCAGAGCCGCCGTTCGTGCCGCCGTTGGTGCCGTCCTTCGGGCAATTGCCCCTCGGATGGGCCGTCGACGACGGAGCATCCGTTGCCGATGGTGCGGTCGTCGCGCCGGGCGCCGGCGAGGCCGACGGATCCGCGGCGGACACGGCGGCGACACCACCGAGGGCCAGAAGCCCAAGGGTGAGCGTCCCGACGACGATGCTGCGGCGGAAGCCGCCGATTCGCGTCGGCGCCGGCGCCGGCGGTGGCTGAGCGGGCTGGTCGTCCCAGTTCATGTGAACACTCCACGTACGGTTGATAGACCTGGTTGCCTCGGTGGAGGCTGATGTGCGTTCGATCGGCTCAGTGGCGTTCTCCGTGCTGCGGTGGTTGCCCCGCGGACCGTCCGCGGCCGTGACGTCGGACCTGATCCGTCCCTCTCATGGGAATCGGTTGAACCAGTGCGCGGCGAGCCCTGCCCCGGCGATGACGAAGAACAGGGCCGCCGCGGCGAACATCTGGGTGACTTCCCGCTGCTCGTCGGTGAAGCCCACCCGGGAGCCGAGGTTCTCGTAGATCTGGGCGAGGTCCTGCGCTGTCGGGGCGTCGAAGAACCGTGCCCCGGTTGTCTCGGCAATCGCCGCCAGCGTTTCGGTGTCCGGCGGGACCTCGAGCGTCTGGAGCTGGCCCTGGCGATTCGGGACCTGGACGACACCGTTCTGGGTCCCGAGGGCGATCGTGTAGATCGGAACGCCGAGGGCGGCAGCGCGGGCCGCCGCGTCGAGCGGCTCGAGGCTGCCGGTCGAATTCGCGCCATCCGACAGGAGCACGGTCGCGACGAGGGGTGGCTCGCCGGAGGACGGCGCGGTGGACGCGCCAGCCGAGGGCGCGGCAGAGGGGGCCGAGGGCGACGGCGCCACAATCGGCGGGGCACTGGTGGCGGTCGCCGCCGCGTCGAGCGATGCCGCGATCGCGTCACCCAGCGCCGTGCCACCCTGGGCGACCAATGAGTCGAGGGCCCGATGAATGGCGACCCGGTCCGTGGTCGGCGAAACGGCGACCCGCGGTGCGGTCGAGAAGACGACGAGGCCCACCTGGAAGGTGTCCGGAAGCTGGTCGACGAAGTCGGAGGCCGCCTTCTTGGCCGCGGCGAGACGGCTTGGCGCGACATCGGTCGCCTGCATCGAGCCGGAGACGTCCATCGTCAAGATGATCGTCGCCTCCTGCCGCGGGACGGCCATGATCATCGACGGCCGGGCCAGGGCGAAGACGAGCGCGCCGATCGCGCCGAGGTACAGCGCCGGTGGCACGTGCCGTCGCCACGACGGCGTGCGGGGAACGAGGTTCGCGAGGAGATCGACGTTCGTGAACGCCACGGCGTAGCGGGCGCGACGGCGCTGGACGAAGAGATACGCGGCGATCGCGAGGGGAACGAGGAGGAGCGCCACGAGGAGCTCGGGGGAGGCGAAGGTCATGACGCAATCCTCAGGAGGCGGAGCTGGGAGGCGAGCGAGCGGAGCCAGCTGCCGTACGTCGACAGGACGACGTGTCCGACAGCGAGGCGGCGGAGGTCGCGGCCGAGGGCTGCCCGATCGTCCGAGGCGGCGCGGGCAAAGCGTTCGCGAAGGGCTCGCGACGACGTGTCGACGCGGACCTCGCGGCCGGTCTCGGTGTCGATGAGGGTGAGATCGCCGACATCGGGCAGCTCGTCTTCGCGGCGGTCGCGAATCTCGACGACGAGCACCTGCGACCGGGCGGCGACGGCCGCGAGGCCGGTCAGCCAGTCACGTGGCCCGCGAAAGTCGGACACGAGAACGACGAGACCGCCGCGTGGTGCCACGCCGGCGAGGAACCGCAGCGCCGACGCCGGCGAGCGGGCCCCGATCGGCTCGGCGTCGCCGGGGACGACGTCGTTCCGAGCGACGAGAAGCGCGGAGAGCAGGCCGTCGCGGCTGGCCTTCGGCGGCATCCGGCGATCCGCTGGACCGCCGAACGTGATCGTGCCCAGGCGGTTTCCGCGCTGAGTGGCGATATGGCCGAGGGCCAGGGCGACTCCCTCGGCGACGTCGGCCTTCCGCCGGTCGGCGGTCCCAAATGTCATCGACGGCGAGACGTCCAAGGCGAGCCAGCTGGTGAGGGCCCGCTCCGGGACGTGGACCCGGACATGCGGCACCGTCATCCGGGCCGTCACGTTCCAGTCGATCGTCCGGACGTCGTCGCCCGGCTCATACGGCCTGACCTGGGCCAGTTCCGTTCCGCCACCGCGATCGTGGGCCCTGAATTCGCCCGACAGCAATCCGTGGATGCGCCGCCCGACGGTCACGTCGAGGGACCGGAGCAGCGATTCGGGTGTCGGGCCCGGGCCAGGGCGGGACTTCGGGCGCGCCAGGAGAGGCAGCGGTCCGGTCATGCCGACAGTTCCTCGCGGGTCACCTGGGGGGCCGGCACAGCCGGGATCAGACGATCGAGGATCATGTCGGCCGTCACCTCCTCGGCTAGCGCCGTGAAGCTCGGGACGATCCGGTGGCGGAGGACGTCGCGGGCGAGCTCCTCGACGTCGGAGGGAAGAACGTAGCGCCGGCCGCGGGCGACCGCGAGTGCCCGCGCCGCGTGGACGAGATTGAACGATCCCCGGGGGCTGGCCCCGAACGCGATGAACGCCTTGACCTTCGGCAGCCCGACGGCATCGGGCGTGCGCGGCGCTGCGGTCAGGGCGACGGCGTAGTCGACGATCGTCCG
>JANMPL010000081.1:0-6215 GCA_031369845.1 Chloroflexota bacterium | reverse complement strand
CCTCGACCGTTGCCTCAACAGCCGCCGAAGGCTCGACGGATGCGGCTTCTGACGGGGCCGGCTGGGACGCGGCCACCGACGGCGCCGCCACGGAGGGCGCAGCCGGGGAGGCTGTCTTGGCGCCCGTGCCGCTGCTGCAGGCCATCACGGCGATGGCGGCGATGATGATCAGCGCGATCATCAAGAGTCTGGATTTCATGCGTAGGACCTCTCTGCGGGATGGGGGACGTCGGCCATCTCCTCGGCCGACGTCCTCTGGTACGTCTCCGGAACGAGGTCCGGTTTCAGCGGACTGCTACGCGGAGGTTGCCGTACGGGAACGATTGCGGGTAGCCACCGATCTGGATGTAGTACGTCGTTCCGGCGACCGTGTCCCGGGCTGTCTCGCCGGCGTCGCGGCCCGGGCGCCGGGCGGGATCTCGTCGACGGTCGCGTGGTGTGTGTTGTAGTATGCAACTACGATGCTCACCGTCCCCGAGGCCGCACGACGAGCCACACGCAACCCCGAGACGATCCGGCGGTGGATCCGCGAGGGAAAGCTGACGTCGTGGAAGGTCGGGACGCAGTACCTGATCGACGAGGACGATCTCGCGGACGCGATCCGCGGCGTCTTTGCCGGACCCCCGCCAGCGGGCGAGCCTGACGCGCCGATGACATCGGCCCAGATCGTATCGGCGTTCGACGGGGGACGGGCCGAGCGTGCGCACCGGCTGCGGGAGGTCATGACCCGGTACCCGGTCGCTTCGCCGGCGCCGGGCGCGGCGACGGCGGCCGACGATGCGTGGCTGCCCCAGATCGTCGGTCGTATCGTGCGGGCGGTCGATCCGGTGCGGATCATCCTGTTCGGCTCACGGGCCCGCGGCGATGCACGTCCGGACAGCGACTATGACCTGCTGGTCGTCCTGGACGAGCTGACGAGCCGGCGGGAGGCACGAGTCGAGATCCGCCTGTCCTTTGCCGACTTGCCGGTTGCCGCCGACATCCTTGTCGCGACGGTCGCAGAGATCGAAGGACGTCCGGCCGGGGCAACGTACTGGGCGATCCACGAGGGCCGACGCGTCTACGAGCGTGCCGAGACCAGCTGAGGCAGCCGCCGCATGGTGGCTGCGGACGGCGCTCGAAGACCTTGCCGCGGCACGCACGATCCTGCAGCACGATCGCTTGCCACCTCGTGTGGCGGCCTATCTCGCGCAGCAAGCCGCAGAGAAGGCGTTGAAGGCGACGATCGCGCTTGACGGAACCGAACCACCATGGACTCACGATGTCGTGCTCCTGCGTGGGCGTGCCCCGCAGGCCGTCCAAGTCGCGTCCACGGGCATCGATGTCGTCAGGCTCTCGGTCGCGACAGCTGCGGCGCGCTATCCGGAGCCGGGTGATCCGCCCTACAGCCATGACGAGGCGGCGCGGCTCGTATCGGACGCCTCCGAACTCGTCGAACTCGCGAAGGAGCTCCTCGAGAGCGCCGGCGCCGATCCGGCGGGTTGGGCACCGATTTGAACGCCCTCGTCACGCCGCCCCGGGCGCGGGCACGACTGCAACTCCGGCAGTGAGGAATTCCGGGTCGAGCGCGAAGGCGGTCTCGATCGCCTCGCGCGCCATGACCTCGAAGCTCACCTGGTCGACAAACGACGTGCCTGACGGAAGCGACGCCCGGTACCTGGTCTGGGCCGAAGCGTGCAGGGCTGGCTCCACAGGTAGAACGGCGATGACCGGGAGCAGGTCATCGAGGAGCGCGACGACGCCATCGACCCCGAACCGTCGCCGCGCGACCGCGAGCGTCTCGGCGACCACATAGCCGTGGGTTACCAGTTCACGATCCGCGAGATCCATGAAGGTCGCTCTGGCCGCCTCATGGCGGCGGTCTGCGCGATCGAGCAACGCGATCAAGGCGCTCGTATCGACGAAGACGGGGCTCACCACCTGGTGTCGCCGGCAATGTCGTCATGGCGTGCCGACACGTCGCCCGAACCGGAATCAAACCGACCGACAGCCGAGAGAGCTCGCTGGAACTGTGCCAGCCGATCGCCTGGGTCCACCGGGACAGCTCGATCGACCGCTTCCCGGACGATGGCGGCAATCGGCATCTGGCGCCGGCGCGCTTCGGCCCGCAACCGGCGCATCTGGTCCTCAGTCAATGAGATCTGTGTGCGAATCATCGTGTGATGTTATCATCGCGCCGCACCGTGATATCACAGCCTTGCGGCGACCATCACGCGATGCTCCAGGGTTGTTTACGGGCCGGCCGCTCCCGTGGTTATACTCCTGGTATGAAGATTGCCGTGTCGGTCCCGGACGACGTGTTCGAGCGGGCCGAGCGACTGGCCCGTAAGGCCGGACGGTCCCGAAGCGAGGTGTACAGCTCGGCCCTCCGCGAGTACGTCGCTCGCCATGCGCCGGACGAGGTCACCGATGCGCTCGACCGGGTCATGGCCGACGTCGGCGAAACGGCGGATCCATTCCTGAGCGAGGCCGGGAGGCGCGTCCTTGAGACAACCGAGTGGTGATCTCGCAGGGCGACGTGTGGTGGGCCGATCTCGCCGAGCCGTCCGGGTCGCAACCGGGCTTCCGGCGCCCGATCGTGGTCGTCCAGGGTGACGCCTTCAATCGCAGCGCGATCCGTACGGTCCTGACGGTCGCGCTGACGAGCAACCTGCGCTGGGCGGACGCCCCTGGAAATGTCCGACTGTCGGCTCGAGCAACGGGGCTACCAAGAGAATCAGTCGCCAACGTCTCGCAGGTCGTGACCCTCGACAAGGCCAACCTGGCCGAGCGCGCCGGGAAGCTCTCGGGCGCCAAGCTCGAGCTGGTCCTAGCGGGCATCGACGTCGTCCTCGGCCGGCCGTGAGCCAGCCAGACTCGGCCTGGCGACGCTCAGCGACGCCAGGGCGGCCGGACCCTATTGGACGACGCTCGAGCACCGCCGGCTCGACCTTGCTCCCGCGCGCCGGGACGACGGGGCCAGTGGGAACCAGCTGGGACCCTGTCGCACATGTGCTACAGTTAGAGACATGGACATCGGATCTCGCGAACTTCGGAACAACACCCGGGCACTTCTCGATCGCGTCGAGGCCGGCGAGTCGATCACGATCACCGTAGCCGGGCGACCCGTCGCGATCCTCGAACCCATCGATCGCCGGCCGCGCTTCGTTTCGCGAGGGGAATTCGTGCGCCGCGTTTTCGCGCACCAGGCCGACCCCGGGCTCCGCGCGGATCTCCGTGCTCTCGCGCCGGACAGCACGGATGACATCCAGCCGCCGTGAGCGACGGTCTCGCTGACACGAGTGTCTTCATCGCAGCCGAATCCGGGCGTACGATCCACGAGGAGGCGCTACCTGACCGCCTCGCGGTGTCCGTGATCACGATTGGGGAACTCCGGGCGGGCGTCCTCGCGGCGAGCGATCCTGACGTCCGCGACCGCCGCCTCGCCACGCTGACAGCCGCCTTTGCCCTTGACCCGGTCCCGATCGATAACGCGGTAGCTGAGGCTTGGGCGGCATTGCGCGTTCGCCTCCGCGATCTGGGGCTCCGGATGCCGGTCAGCGACTCATGGATTGCGGCAACTGCGATCTCGCTTGGCGTGCCGGTCGTTACGCAGGACGACGACTACGTCTCCATCGCGGGTCTCGACGTCATCCACGTCTGACGTTCGCGAGTCGACGCGTCCTGCGGAGTGGAGTTTTGCGATTCCGCCCGCTACTGACTGCCGGGGAAGGCCACCGAGCTTGCATGGCGGCGCCACCAGATTTGCGGATTTCGCCACCGATCGGTCCCGGTGGATTGGAGACTGCCGACGGGCCTGCGAGACAAGCCACAGGACAAGAACTGCGCCACAACGCGCCGGTGGTGCGCCTGACTGTGGCTCGAAGAGGCACGAGCCACCGACAACCGCGCAACCTGCGGCCTCCGGTGCCGATACTGTGACCGATACGCTCGGCGGTACGCCGCGTGTTTGCCAAGGGGACGAGGTCGAGGACGCCTGAGCGTTCCTGCTCGGCTACGGGCTCAGCCAGCCCCCCTCCCCGTCCTCCCGGATGAGGATCTTGCCTGGGATGCCGATCTGGTCCGCGTTGACCAACCCTCCTCCGTCGCCCGGTCGCGGGTTCACGTGGATCCATCCGTCGTCATCGGCAGGGAAGAGGAAGGTCACCTGCACGGTGGTGCCGGCTGGGACCACGTTCGGAGTCGCCGACCCGACGAGCTCTAACCCGTCCCCAGCGACGAACAGCGTCGCGGGCTCGGAACTCCTGTTGTCAACCGTAACGGTCCAGCTCCGAGCGTTCGGCGGAACGGGACCGGCTGCCGCCGGGAGCGGTGTCGGGACCGGGGTCGGGCTGGGGAAGACTGGCGGAGGCGGGCTCGGGAAGGCGGGCAACGGCGGCAGCGGCACGCCGGCAGGGACGTACAGCTCTGCCGCGGCCGTTGCCGCACACACACTTTCGTCGTTGTTACAGCTGCTGCCACCCGCCACGAGGACCGTCCCGTCGAGCAGGGGTGTGAATGAGGGGGGCAATCCCACCTTGGATTCGCAGCGCAGCATGCTCGAGGCGGACGTCCAGGATCCGCTGCGCGGGTCGTAAAGCGCCGCGGCGGTACAGGACTCACCCTCGACAGCCATCAGCACGGTGTCATCGGGCAGCAGTGCCTTTGGAAAGCCAAACTCGGGCGGCCCAGCGAGTGTGCTCCAGGTTCCGCTAGTCGGGTCGTACAGGTTGACCGAGTCGCTCATGAGGAGCAGGGTGCCATCCTGCAGCAGGCTGGCCCACCAGCCGAAGCGCGCGTTCGCGTTTGCGGTCCATTTCGGAATTGCGGTCCACGATCCCGTGTCCGGGTCGTATAGCTCGGCCTCGCCCGGCGGGGGGACCCCGCCCGCCACGAGCACCTTGCCGTCGCGCAGCAACGTAGCTGTGTGGCTGTTACGCGGTTCGATCATCGTCCCCGCCGCGGACCAGGTCCCGCTGTCCGGGTCGTACAGCTGCGCGCCGTTTTGCCCTGCAACCAGGACCTTGCCGTCGCGCAGCGTCGTGGCGGTCGAGCGGTGGGCCCCGAAGTACCCGCTGGTGAACACCGTCCCCGCCGAGGACCAGGTCCCGCTTTCAGGGTCGTACACCTCGGAGCCGAAGGTCACGACATCAGCCGCCGGGTCGTCGCTGTCGCCAACAAGCACCCTGCCGTCGAGCAGCAGCGTGGGCGGGAAGCCGTAACGGGGCTTGAGCATATTCCCCGTGGCTGACCACGTCCCGCTCACCGGGTCGTACAACTCTGCCGTGGGCGGATCGGAGTCACCACCGCTGCCGCCCACCACGAGCACCCGGCCATCGAGGAGCCGCACCGCGTCGTGTCCAGGCCGAGGCGTGCCCATCGTCCCGGTGGCGATCCAGACACCTCCCGGACCCGCGGCGGGGATCGGACTTGCGGAGGGGGCCGCCGATTCGCGCGGGGTCGGGGCCGTCGCATCGGGCGATGCCGTGGCGACCGCAATGACCGATGGGGCAGGCACGGGTGGGACGACGGACGGCAGCCGCAGGATGCCGGAGCCCGCCGCCAACGCGCCGCCGACGAGCAGCAGGGCTGCGGCCGCAAGAAGCGTGATGCCGCGACCCCGGCCGGACCGTCGGGCACCCCCCTTGGCCTCCCGGCGGCGATCAAGAGCGTCGACCGTGAGGTCGAGCGGCAGCGCTCCCAGATGCTCGTTCAGGACTGCGCGCAGGCGTCGTTCGAGCGCGGCGTCGTCGAGGTCACGCATGTCGCACCTCCGTGACCGGCATGGGTTCGTCGGCCAGGGCCGTCCGCAGGTGCGCGAGGGCCGACTTCAGTTGCGTCTTGATGGTGTTCGGGCTGACATCGAGCACCTCGGCAACCGTCTCCACCGGCAGGTCGAGGTAGTAGCGCAGGCCGACCGCGGCACGCATCCGCGGCGGCAGGCCGCGGACAGCCTGCCAGAGCGCCAACGAGTCGTCGGCGGTCGGTCCTCTGGGCTCGGCGATGGCTCCCTCGACAACCTGGAGCTCGACGACGTGGGCGGCGCGCTGGCGATATCGAAGCGCCTTGTTGCTGGCGATCCGGAGCAACCACGCTCGCAGGGCATCGTCGTCACGGAGACTCCGACCGTGGTCGAGGGCCGCGAGCAGGCTGTCGGCCACGATGTCCTCTGCGGCGGCCCGGTCGCGGACGATGAGGTAGGCGACGGCCTGCATGTCCCGACCGTACCGGTCGAG
>JANMPL010000019.1:0-11671 GCA_031369845.1 Chloroflexota bacterium | reverse complement strand
GATCCGCAGCAGCGAGACGTCCGTCTCGGAGCGCATCAGGAACATCGCGATCTGGCGCGGCATGACGATCGCCTTGTCTCGCTTCTGGCCCTTGAGCGCCTCCAGCTGAACGCCGTAGTAATCGGCGACGGCCATCGCGATGCGCTCCGGCGTGACCTGCCGTTTCTTCGGGTTATACAGGACGTTCGAAAGCACGGCCTGCGCCAGCTCGATGCTGATCGGCATCGCGCCCATGGAAGCGTAGGCCACGATCCGGTTGAGCGCGCCCTCGAGCTCCCGGATGTTGCTGACGACCTTGCGGGCGATGAACTCGATGACGTCCGATGTGATCGGGACCGCGCCTTCCTCGGACTTCGCCCGCAGGATCGCGATCCTCGTCTCCAGGTCCGGCGCGGTCAGGTCGGCGATGAGGCCCCATTCGAACCGGCTGCGGAGCCGTTCCTCGAGCGTCAGGATCGCCTTCGGTGGTCGGTCGGACGACAGGACGATCTGCTTACCGTCCTCGTGGATGGCATTGAACGTGTGGAAGAACTCCTCCTGGGTTCGCTCCTTGTCGGCGATGAACTGGATGTCGTCGATGAGGAGGAGATCGATGCGCCGGTAACGGGCGCGGAAGTCGTCGATCTTGCCTTGCTGGATCGAGGTGATGAACTCGTTCGTGAACTTCTCGCTCGTCGCGTAGACGACCCGCTTGCGCGGAAACTTGGCGATCACCTGGTTCCCGATCGCGTGCATCAGGTGGGTCTTGCCGAGGCCCACGCCGCCGTACAGGAAGAGCGGGTTGTAGGCGTGGCCCGGCCGCTCGGCGACCGACAGGCTGGCCGCGTGGGCCAGGCGGTTGGCCGAGCCGACGATGAAGTTCGTGAACGTGTAGCGGGGGTTGATGTTCGTCGTCCCGCCTTCGCCTCCGACGCGAGTCGGTTCGAGGCGGACCGGGGCAGCGGCGGGCTGAGGTCCAGCGGCCGTGCCGTTCGGCTCCGGCACCATCGCCGGGACGCCGTCGGTGCCCTGGACCGCGAACTCAACCTGGACGCTGTACCCGACGATCCGGGCCAGCGTCTGGCTGATCAGCGATCGGTAGCGCGTCTCCAGCCAGTCCTTGGCGAAGCCGTTGGGGACCGCAATCCGGAAGCGCTGGTCGTCGACGTCGACAAGCTGCGTGTCCCGCAGCCACGTCTCAAAATTCGCTGGCGACAGCGAGACCTGCAGCTCTCCGAGGGCAGCGCGCCAGACCTGCTTGGCATCCATATGGCTGAGGCGGATCCCTGGTGGACGGATGGGTTGACGGGTAGCGGCGAACAGTGAAACCGGCGACGGGGACCCGGGGACACGGCTATCTCGGACGACGCTCGGCATCGTGGGACGTCGCTACCGGTCCCCCGGGGACGAGGTTCCGAGGGGCTTACCCGCGAGCGTCCCGGCGCCGAGGGCTCGGAGAGGATAGCACCGCCCGAACGACCGCCGCAAGGCGATTCTGCGATACTCCCCCAGGGTATCGGAGGCAACAACGGCGGGACGCCGACCGCCCCGCGCGACGAGGGTCGCCGGGGGCCGCGCCGGCCGCCGCCGGAGGTGCCGGATCGTTTGACACTCCCGATCTGAGCGTCATATCATCCGCCGGACGACGAACGCGCCTACGCGCTCACCGGGCGCCAGGCGCGTTTACGTTCCTCTAGGGGTCGGATTGTCGACCCGAGGCGGTACGGAGAGGATTTCGCACAGCCCCGATGACGAAGCAGACCTACCAGCCCAAGAAGCGCCATCGCGCGAAGGAGCACGGATTTCGCGCCCGGATGCGAACCTCCGGCGGCCGTCGCGTGATCGCAGCCCGGCGGGCTCGCGGTCGGAAGCGGCTGACGGCCTGACGGACGACCGCGGCAACAACCCGCCGCGACTCGTGATGCTCTCCCGACCGCAGGATTTCGCGGCGCTCCAGGGTTCCGGGACCAGTCGGTCCCACCCACTCTTCTCCGCCCGGTTCCTGCGGACAGACCTCGAGTCGACCCGGTTCGGATTGTCGACCGGGCGCAAGCTCGGCGGCGCAGTGGTCCGAAACCGAGTCTGCCGCCGCCTCCGCGAGGTGCTAAGGGCGATGGCGCCCTCGTTCCAGCCGGGCTGGGACGTCCTCATCATCGCTCGGCCAGCGATCGTCGAGTCCGACCACGAAGCGTTGGTCGGGGCGCTGCGCCGGCTCCTCCAGCGAGGGGGAGTGCTCGGAGGGCCAACGGCCACGTGAAATGGATCGGGATCGGGTTCATCCGGCTCTACCGGATTCTTTTCGGGTGGATGCCGGCGAGCTGCCGCTACGAGCCGACGTGCTCGCGCTATACGGAAGAAGCGATCGATCGGTACGGGCTGCTCAAGGGCTCCTGGATGGGGATCCGCCGGATCGGCCGCTGCCATCCGGGTCATCCCGGCGGCTACGACCCGGTTCGCTAGCTGAGGAACGAGTGACACTATCGCGCCCCGGGCGAGCCTGGATCGGCCCGCTCATCCTCGTCGCCGTCGCGTTGTTCATCGCGGTGGCGTGCGCCGCCGGCCCAACAGGCTCGCCCGGCGCGAGCGGCAGCCCGGCCGCGACACCGACGAACCCGGCGGCGATCCCGCTCCACCCGGCGGCGCCCGACAACCCCTTCGGTCTCATCGCCTGGCTCTTCACGCCGCTGTTCCAGGCCTTCTTCATCGTGCTCGTCCTCCTCGACAAGGCGACCGGCAACATCGCGATCGCGATCGTCCTGATGACGCTCCTTCTCCGGATCGTCCTGATCCCCATCTTCCGCCGCCAGACCGTCTCCACGAAGCGGACCCAGCTCCTGGCCCCGGAGCTCAAGGAGATCCAGAAGCGCTACAAGGGCGACCGGCTCAAGGCCCAGGAGGCCCAGAAGCAGCTCTACGCCGAGCGTGGAATCAACCCGCTTGCGGGATGCCTGCCGGCTCTTCTCCAGATCCTGCTGCTGATCCCGATGTACTCGGTCTTCAGCCAGGGCCTCCAGAACTACAACCCGCAGGCGATGCTCGACATCTTCGGCTTCCGCCTCGTCGATCTCCATTGCGCCCCGGCACCGCTCCTCAATGAGCTCGGGCACGTGATCAACCCGTGCCTCAATCCCCTTGCGTTCGGCGTCAACTGGGGCGTCCCGGAGGTCTTCCTCGGCACAGCCGGATCGCTCTTCTCCGGCCTCAGTCTGCTTGCCATCATCTCCGCCCTTCTCCAGCTCGTTACGTCGCGGATGGCGCTGCCCGTGGCGACGCAGGCAATGGCCGACGATCCGAACGTCCGGATCCAGCGCCAGATGGCCTTCCTCTTCCCCTTCATCTCGCTGACGTACGGAAGCATCCTGCCGGCCGGGCTGTTCCTCTACTGGATCGTCTCGACCCTGTTCTCGATCGTCCAGCAGTACCTGATCATCGGCTGGGGAGGCATGTTCCCCCTGTTCGGGTGGACCCCGGGGTTCGCCAAGGACCACACACCACGATTCCCGGTTGTTCTGCCGCCGCCGGTCGATCCGGCGACGCGACCGCCCAAGTCGGCGCTCGGCGGGGCAGCGGAAAAACGAGCGGCAGCGGCCGACAAAACAATTCGCCACAAGGAGCGCGGCCGCTCGAGCCGCCGAGGGAGACGACGCTGATGAGTTCGTACAAGGAGTTCACTGGAAAGTCCGTCGAGGAGGCGCTGCGCGGGGCTCGCGAGGAGTTCGGTGTCGATCTCGCCGAGCTCGATTTCGAGATTCTCACCCCCGGCAGCCGCGGTGTCCTCGGCATGGGCGCCGAGCCCGCCCGAATCGTGGCCGCCCCGCTCTCCGCCCTCGGTGGCGCCGCCCCGAAGCGGGAGGCCGCCGCCTCAAGCCCGCTCCCGTCCGCCCCGCCCCGCGAGGATCGGGGGCCTCGCGAAGACCGCGGCCCGCGACCTGATCGTGGCGACCGCGGACCTCGGCGCGACGACCGCCCCCGCGACGACCGAGGCCCGCGTCGGGACGACCGTGGACCGCGGCGCGACGAGCGGCCGCGCGACGACCGCCCGCCGGAGGACCAGCCGCGTGAGGATCGGCAGCCCGACGACAGCGCCGCCGTGGCCGACGCCGGACCCCAGGGGAGCGGTTACGCGGACCGCGGCCCCCGGCGAGAGGACCGGCCCGATCGGGGCCGCCCGCCGCGCCCGGATCGGGGTCCTCGACGTGACGATCGAAGCCAGGCCCCGTCCGACCTCAACGCCGACGAGGCCGCCGAGGTCGCGGCAGCTCGCGGCTCGGTCGCCGCGGAGCGAGCCGACCTCGAAGCATCCGAAGCATCGCCCGAGGCCCTTGCGGCCGGCCGCGAGATCCTCGAGGAGCTCATGCGCCATCTCGGGTTCGACGTACGAATCGAGGTCGACACAGGCGATACAAGCCGCCTCAACGTCGTGGGCAATGCCGACTCGCACGAGGCCCTCGGGGCATTGATCGGCCGGAAGGGCGAGCGTCTGTCGGCGTTGCAGCACCTCGTCAACCTGATGCTGTCCCGGCGAATGGGCGAATGGACCCGCGTCCTGGTCGACGTCGAGGATTACCGTGGTCGCCGCGAGCGCCAGCTCCGTGACATCGCCAACCGCGCGGCCGCCCGCGTTCAGGAGACTGGCAAGATGCTCCAGCTGGAGCCGATGCCCGCCCTGGAGCGACGCTGGATCCACCTGGCGCTGCGCGATCATCCGGATGTCGCGACGCAGTCGATCGGCGAAGAGCCGAACCGACGGATCGTCATCATCCTGCGAGGCGGCTGAGCTCGATTCCGGCCGTCCCGGGGTCTCTTTCGTCACGCCATTGCGTTGTCGATCGTCGCCTGATCCGCACGGTCGCAACCAATCTAACTGCTAGGATGTCGCTCCCTCATGACTGATACGACGATGCCCGCCGCCCACGAGGTCGCCCTGACGCCTGCGGCGCTGCGCGCCTACAGCGCGCGGACGCGCTTCTTTGTCGCCTTCCTGATCAGCGTTTTCGTCGCTCTCGTGATCGGCGCCGGGGCGCTCTACGCGTTCGACCGCCAGTACACCGGTCGGATCCTGCCCGGCGTCAGCGTCGGCGGCATCGATCTCGCCGGTCTGTCGTCGGAGGAAGCGGCGGCGCGCCTGGAGAGCTCGTTCGCCTCGTTCCGGGAAGGTCGCGCCATCCTGACGAGCGGCGATCTCGAGATGACGATTTCCTATTCGGACATCAAACGCCGTCCGGATATCGAGGGAATGGTCGCGGAGGCGATGGCCGTCGGTCGGTCGGGCAATACGGTCGAGCGAGTCATCCTCGACGCCCGGACTGCGGTCCGCGGCGTGAACATCGCTCCCCGGGTCCTCTTTGACGAGGCCCGCCTTGCTCGTCACGTCGAGGCACTCGCCGCGCGGCTCAACGTCAGTCCGGCTTCGGCCACGGTCACCCTCACCAAGAGTGGGTTCGTCGTCGTCGACGGCGTCGCGGGCAAGACCGCGAATCGAAAGGCAGCGACCGACTACCTTACCGCGGCGCTCGCCCGCGTCGACACGCCGAGTGAAGTCCGGGTGGCGCTCGAGCTGACGCCGATCGAGCCGGAAACGACGACGGCCGAGGCGACCGCAGCTCGGGCTGCCGCGGATCTGGTGGCACAGGATGTCGCGATCGTCGAGGGCAAAGAGACGTGGACGATTCCGGCGGCCACGGTCCGATCGTGGGTCGGCTTCACCACGACGGGCGACGGTGGCTACGAGCCGGCCGTCGACCCGGCCAAGCTCGACGCCGCACTCGGCGCGCTTGCGAAGGAGATCGACCACAAGGCACAGAACGCGTCATTCAAGATCTCGGGCGGGAAGATCAGCGGCGTGATCGCCTCGCGGAACGGTCGGTCGCTCGACGTCGCCCTGACATCGGCTCGCGTCACGGAGCTGCTGACGGCACGAGCCGACGGCGCATTGGTCGCCCAGGTCGAACCCAAGCTCATCGTGACGCCGCCTTCGCTGACGACCGAAGAGGCCCAGGCCGTCATCCCGAAGATGACGAAGATCTCGAGCTGGACGACGTACTTCCCGATCAGTGAGCGCAATCACTTCGGCGCAAACATCTGGATCCCGGCGATGGATATTGATGGCACGGTCGTCGGTCCGGGCGAGACGTTCGACTTCTGGCACGCGGTGGGACCGATCACCCGGGCCCGCGGCTACGGTGACGGCGGGGCCATCATCAATGGCAAGACGGAGCCGCAAGGCGCCTTGGCCGGCGGGATCTGCTCGAACTCGACGACGCTCTTCAATGCCGTTCTGCGCGGGGGCTTCGAGATGGGCGCCCGGCGCAACCACTTCTACTACATCGATCGCTACCCGGCCGGACTCGACGCGACCGTCTTCAAGAGCGGGTCAGGCTCGACCCAGACGATGTCCTGGACAAACGACACGGACTACCCGGTCTTGATCCGCGGCTACAAGATCAAGAGCGGCAGCAAGGGCTACGTCCGATACGACATCTACAGCGTCCCCACCGGCCGGAAGGTCGTCATCTCGAACCCGACGATCAAGAACATCCGACGGGCAACGGACACGGTCCAATACACCTCATCGCTCGCGCCCGGCGCCCGGAAGCGCATCGAGTACCCGGTGGACGGCAAGGACGTCTGGCGGACGGTCACCGTCTACCAGGGCGGCAAGATCATTCACCAGAAGACCTACTACTCGCACTACTCAAGGATCACGGGCGTCACGCTCGTCGGGCGGTAGCCCGAACCGCTCAGAGTTGACGGGTCTCACGCCCGTCGGTCTCCCGATCGCTCACCGCCGACGCGCAGGTCGGGCAGTACCAGCGCGCTTCGAGCGGGGTACCGCATCGGTCGTGTCGCAGCGGTTCGCCCTGCTCGTCGCGGCGTGAGCCCCAATCGGCGAGCAGCCTGAGGGCAGACGCCAGGTCCCGGCCATCGCCGGTCAGCGAGTACTCCATTCGCGGCGGCCGCGTCGAATACGGCGTCGCCACCACGATCCCCTCGCGCTCGAGCCGGCGGAGACGCTCGGTCAGGATGTTCGGGGCGAGGCCGGGCAGCCCTTCTCGGAGCTCGCCGAAGCGGCGCCCTCCCCCGAGCAGTGCATCGACGAGGAGGAGGCTCCATCGGTCGCCGACGCGCTCCAGCGCCGCTTCGAGCGGACTCCTGGTCGGCGGTGGGTAGGCGCGACTGGTCTCACTCACGGCATGAATGGTAGGCGAACATGGGGCTTGCATCGAATGCATCACGGTAGTATGTTGCAAGTCACAACTGACAACTCACCTAAGTCTGCGATCGATCCGGTCGCGAGGAGCCCACGAACATGTCCGCACTTGACGAGCTGTCCAATTCCCTGACCAGCCTCGCTGCATCCGTCACGCCGGCGATCGTCGGTATCGGGTCTCGGCTGCGCGGCTCCGGCGTCGTCATCGCCGATGGCCAGGTCCTCACCAACGCCCACAACGTTCGCGGCGACGAGGTGACCGTGACGTTCGCCACGGGTCGCTCGACGACAGGCCGCCTGGCTGGCATCGACGTCGACGGGGACCTCGCGGTCATCGCGGTCGACACGGCCGGCGCGCAGGCCATCGCCTGGGGCGAGGGCGACGGCCCATCGGCCGGCGCAATCGTCTTTGCCGGCGCAGCAACGCCCGGTGGTGGCGCTCGGGTCACGTTCGGTTCCATCAGTGCCGTCGAGCGGTCGTTCCGCGGCCCGGGAGGCCGGAAGATCGGCGGCAGCCTTGAGCACACGGCGCCGCTTGCCCCGGGTTCGTCCGGCGGGCCGCTCCTCGATGCCGACGGACGGCTGCTCGGGCTCAACACCAATCGACTCGGTGAGGGGTTCTACCTGGCCCTGCCGGCAGACGCGGCCCTGCGGACACGCGTCGAGGCGCTCGGGCGCGGTGAGTCGGTAACGCGGCCGCGGCTCGGGATCGCCGTCGCACCGGCCCGCGTCTCACGCCGCCTTCGCGAGTCGGTCGGCCTGCCTGACCGCGACGGCGTCCTCGTCCGGGGCGTCGAGGACGACAGCCCCGCGGCACGTGCGGGCATCCGCGACGGCGACCTCATCGTCGAGATCGCCGGTCAGCCCGTGACCGAGGCCGATCAGCTCCAGGAGATCCTCGCCTCGAGCCCGATGCCGTTCGAAGTCAAGGTCGTCCGTGGAACGGACGAGCGGACCGTTTCGGTCGGCGGCGAGGCCGACGCAGCGGGGGAGGCGTAGCCACCAATGGTCGCCGAACCAGAGGCGATCGGAGCCGCGGCGGTCAACGCCGACCCTGACGACGACGCCGCGCTCGATGCCTATTCGCTCGCCGTCAGCACGGCTGCCGAACGGCTCATCCCCTCGGTGGCAAGCTTGCGGGTACGGTCGAACGGCGGCTGGGGTGGCGGGGCCGGCTCGGCGGTTGTCTTCACGCCGGACGGCTTTCTCCTGACCTCCGCGCACGTCGTCGCAGCCGCCCCGGGTGGAATCGCGACGTTCGTCGACGGAACGGAACTCGGATTCGACGTCGTTGGTCGCGATCCGTTGTCCGACCTGGCCGTGGTGCGGGCGACCGGCGGTGGCTTGACGGCCGCACCGCTCGGCGACGCGGATCGGCTCCGCGTCGGACAGCTCGTCGTCGCGATCGGCAATCCGCTCGGGTTTGCCGGCAGCGTGACGGCTGGCGTCGTCAGCGCCCTGGGCCGGTCGCTCGCGGCCCGTGATGGGCGCGCGAGCCGGCTCGTCGAGAACGTCATCCAGACTGATGCGTCACTCAATCCCGGCAACTCGGGCGGTGCGCTCGCCGACGGGCGCGGCAGGGTTGTCGGGATCAACACGGCAGTTGCGGGCATCGGGCTCGGATTGGCCGTACCGATCAATGCCGCGACTCGCGCGATCGTGGGCGCCCTCATGCACGACGGTCGCGTCCGGCGGGCGTTCCTCGGCGTCGTCGGGGGCACGCGGCCGCTGCGGCCAGTCCTCGCGGAGCGGCTCGGCCGCCGGCGCGGCCTCGAGGTCGTACAGTTGCTCGAGGGCAGCCCGGCGTCGGCCGCCGGGGTCCGTGCAGGCGACGTGATCGTTGAGCTCGACGGTCGCCCGATCGAAGGCGTCGGCGACCTTCAACGGGTCATGGTCGGCGAGATGGTCGGTCGCCAGGTGCCGGTCGGCCTCGAGCGCGACGGCGCCATTGTCCAGCTCGACGTCGTCCCGATCGAGCTCGATCGCTGAGCGCCGGCTAGCCGCGTCGCAGGCCGACGATCTACGTAGCACGACGTAGACGAGGATCACCCATCCGGCCGATGGTCCCGACTCACCGAGTCGACCAGACTCGTGACCCTCCTCCTGATCAGGGTGATCGTGCCGTCCAGTAGTCTCTTTCCCCGCGCTCAGCGGCCGCCGAACTCCGGCCGGCGCTGGCTCTTCGGACTCGCCTCCCTCCTGGTGATCCTCACAGCCAGCGTCCTCGTGTTGGCCGCCGTGGGATCGATGGTCCAATCCGGTGTTCGGGCCTACGTCGGCGGCGAGGGCCTGTGGTCGAAGGCTCAGAAGGACGCGATCATCCATCTGGGTCGGTACATGGAGACAGGATCCGAGGGGAACTGGGTCGGCTATCTCCGCGAGATCGACGTCATTCTCGGGGACTCAAGGGCCCGATTGGAGCTCGAGCGACCCGACGCCGACATGGCCGTCGTCGCGGACGGCCTCATCGCCGGCCGAAACGCCCCCGAGGACGTGGCGGCCATGGCCATCGTCTTCCGGACATTCCGCCACGTCACCTATATCGACCAGGCGATCGCAACCTGGACTGCCGCCGACGCGGAGATCGACCGGCTTCGACTGATCGCCGACCGGATCCACACGGCCGTTCTGGCCGGCGATCTCCAGCCGAGGGCGGCCCTGTCGGCCGATCTCGAAGCGGCCAACGTCCGCTTGACCGCGCTCGAGGTCAATTTCTCTCAGACACTCGGCGAGGGCGCGCGTTGGATCCAGGGCATCCTGCTCGGCCTGAAGGCCGTCATCATCGCCCTGCTCGTGATCATCTCCGCGGCCCTGGGCCGCTTCATGGTCGGCCGGCTGCGGGCGACCGACCGCGCTGCCGCGGCGGCCCTGCGGGCCAACGAGGCACGCCTTCGGCTCCTCGTGGAACACCTCCCGGCGATCGTGTGGACGACGGACGAATCGCTGACGATCACCTCGCTGACCGGCAATGGATTGAGCCGTTTGGGGATCGACGACGCATCACTGGTCGGTCGGCCCCTCGACGCTCTGTTCGAAGACGATCTCGAGGCGGATGCCTACGCGGCCGCCTCTCGGAGCGCTCTGGCGGGTACCGGGGGAGGCTCCTACCGAGCGACGGTCGGAGGCAGGATCATCCAGGTCCACGTCGAGCCCATGACGGTCGACGGAGGCGTGATCGGCGCGATCGGGATCGGGCTCGACCTGACCGATCGGCTGGAGCTCGAGGCTCGCCTCGAGCGCTCGACCCGGATGGAAAGCATCGGACGCCTGGCCGGCGGCGTGGCCCACGATTTCAACAACCTCCTCACGGCGATCACCGGCTATTCCGACCTCCTGGTGTCGGGACTGCCCGACGGGGAGCAGCGGCAGGACGCCGAGGAGATTCGCCGGGCCGCAAAGCGGGCCACGGATCTGACGGGCCAGCTTCTCGCGGTCGGCCGACGGTCCGTCCTGAAGCCGGAGCTCCTATCGCCGAACGTGGTCATCGAGGAGATGCGGAACATGCTTCGACGCGTGATCGGTGACGAGATCGCCGTGCAATTCGATCTGGACCGCGAGATTCCGTTCGTCCTGGCCGACCCAGGCCAACTCGAGCAGGTGATCCTCAATCTGGCCGTCAACGCCCGCGACGCGATGCCCGATGGCGGTCGCCTGACGATCGCGACCCGAGCCGTCCGGACTGATTCAGATCGACTGGGAGCTGCGCCGAGTCGCGTGGCCATCGTCGTAAGCGATACCGGCGTCGGGATGGACGAGGCGACCCGAGCCCGAATTTTCGAACCGTTCTTCACGACGAAGGCCCAAGGCAAGGGAACGGGTCTTGGCCTCTCGACGGCATATGGGATCGTCAGCCAATCAGGCGGATCGATCCGCGTCGTGAGTGAGCTCGGGGCCGGCGCCACATTCACGATCACGCTCGCAGGAGTAACGGTCGCCGATCGCGTACTCGCCGAAGGATTCGACGAGGCGACCATCCCGGACATGATGCGGCGTGTGCCCGCGCCCGATGTCGTCATCGACCGGGAGGCAACCCGGGAGGCCGGGCATGAGCTTGTCCGGACCGCTGTTTCGGCTACGTCGACGATCCTCGTCGCGGAGGACGAGCCCTCTGTCCGTTCGCTCGTCGAGCATGTCCTCCGTGCGGCCGGGTACACGGTCATTGCCGCCGTCGACGGTCGGGAAGCGCTCGATCTCGCCGGGGGCCTACCTTCGATCGATCTGCTTCTGACTGACGTGATGATGCCCCGTCTCAATGGCCCCGATCTCGCGGCAGCCCTGCGCGAATGGCGGCCCGATCAGCGGGTCCTGTTCATGAGCGGCTTTACAAACGACGTCCTTGGAGAGCGCGGGATCATTTCGCCGGACGTCGACCTCTTGACGAAGCCGTTCGCCCCGAATGAGCTGGTTGCCCGGGTCCGGGAGATGCTGACGGCCCCGATCGGGCGGGTGGCCGGGCGTGGCGAAGTCGCCTGAAGGTCGAGC
>JANMPL010000309.1:0-3516 GCA_031369845.1 Chloroflexota bacterium | reverse complement strand
GGCATTGCCGAGCCGTTTGTGCCCCAGACGGCGGGAATCGAGCTGGCCGCCCACTACGCCCAGACCCAGCCGGCCGAGTCGTACGCCGACAAGCGGGTCTTCATCATCGGCAAGCAGAACTCCGGGTTCGAGCTGGCGACGGGGTTCCTGCCGTGGGCCCGCCGGATCATTGTCGCCTCACCCTCGCCGACGAAGCTGTCGGTCAACACCCGCTCACTCGTCGGGGTCAGGGCCCGCTATGTCCAGCCGATCGAGGATCACGTCCTCGGCGGCGGCGTGGCGGTTCTCGACGCGGCGATCCAGGGAATCGAGCGGCTTCCCGGCGGGGCGCTCCAGGTCCGCGCCCGACCGAGCGCCGGCGGCGAGGAACTCTCGTTCGAGGTCGACGTCGCGATCGCGGCCACCGGCTTCGTGGCACCGCTGCTCGACCTGCCGGATCTGGGCGTGACCACCTTCGGCCAGAGCCGCCTGCCGGCCCAGACGCCGTACTGGGAGAGCGCCTCGGTGCCGGGGATCTACTTCGCCGGCACCATCTCGCAGGGCGCTGGAGGTCTCAAGAAGCACGGCCAGCCGGCGAACTCCGGCGCAGTCCACGGCGCCAGGTACAACGCAAGGGTCCTCGCTCGCCACATCGCCGCGACCCGGTTCTCCGTGCCCGCCTCCCTCGAGCGCCCCGCGGTCGCGCCCGATGCGCTCGTCGACACGCTCGTTGCGCATCTCTCGCTCTCGCCCGAACTCTGGCACCAGCGGGCCTATCTCGCCCGGGTCGTCTCTCTCGATCCGGCCGACGGGCCGCGGGACGAGGGCTTCGTGCCACTCGAGGCGTTCGTCGACGCCGGTGGAGACGACGGCCAGGGCGACGCGATCGCGGTGACCCTCGAGGCGGACGGATCGGGCGCCATCTACCCGGTCGTCTATGCCAGGCGCGGCGGTGCGATCGAGGAGCACACGTTCGATCCGGACATCCTGCTGCGCTACGACACGCCAGACGTTCGCCGCCGCCTCGCCGAGATCGTCGCGACCGGGGTGGTCGCAGGCTAGCGGGTTAGGCAGTCTCTGTAAGCCGTTAGCGGCTAACCGGGCATAGATTAGCCGTTGACGACTAATCCGGCATCAATTAGCCTGTGGCGGTGAACGCCATCGTGCTGTTCGGGGACGTCACCCGCTCGCGACGAGACGCGACGGGTTCCACGACGTGGCTGCGAACCCTCGCCTCGGAGCTCGAGGCCGCGTATCCCGCTGAGACCCGCCTGGCCGATTTCGAATTCACCCAGGGCGACGAGATCCAGGGTCTTCTTCGCTCGGGCGCGGATCCGCTCCAGGCGATCCTGCGGGCGTGGCTCCATCCCGAGCGCCGACCGATGCGCTGGGTCGTCGTTGCCGGTGACGTCAATCCAGGAATCGGCCCGGCGACGCAGCGAACAGGTACAGCCTTCCTCCTCGCTCGCAAGCGGCTGGCGGAGGCGACGGCACGCCGCGACGGCCTGCTGATGTCCACCGGCGATCCATCGACGGACCGCCTGCTCGACGACCTCGCGCCGATCCTCGCCGAACTGCTGGCGGACCTGACAGTCAGCCAGCGGGCCATCGGTCGCCTGATCCTGGTCGACGGGCTGCGCCGGTCGGAGGCAGCCGAGCAACTGGGCGTCGCGAGAGCGACGGTGTCGGTCGGCGCCAATCGGGCCCACATCCGCTCGATCGGGCGGCTCGCCGGGGCGCTACGCTTCCTCTTCGAAACCGGAACCGAGGCGGCCGCCGGGCGGCCCGCGATCCCCGAGGACGTTCCATGACCACCGACCCGATCCTGACCCTTGCCTGGCTGATCCTGACCCACCTCGTCGCCGACTTCGTCATCCAGACGACGGGCATCGTCGTGGCGAAGACCTCGCGCGACGGCCGGGCCATGCGAGGCCTGCTGGCCCACGGACTTGGCGTCGCCGTCTGCCTCATCCCGGTCGCGGTCGCGTTCGGCCTCCCGGGTCTGTGGGCCCTCATCGCGATCGTCGTCGCCCACGTCGTCATCGATCGGGTCAAGATCGTGGCCACGCATTCGGCCGAGGCACGTGCGCTCGCCGAGGCTCGACGGCGACACGAAGGTCGCGTCCCGGCGGGCGGCCTGGGTCGCGCCTGGACACCGTTGCCCGCGGTCTATTTCGTCCTCGACCAGTTGGCGCACCTCACGGTCATCGGCGTGGCGTGGGCGATCTGGCTTGCCGGCCAGGCCCCGACAGCCGAGTGGTCGACGGCGGTCGGCGGACTCGTCGGCGCCCGGGACCAGGCAGTCGTCCACGACGTCAGCCTCGTCGCAGTCGTCTTCCTGTCGCTGCTCATCGCCAACACTCGTGGCGGCGCGCTGTTCGTCGCGACCCTCGTCCGACCGATCGAGGCGGCGACCGGGTCGGACGACGCGGAGGGCACGGCGACCGGGGCAGACGCCGGTCCAGCCGCCCGGCCTGACACCGCGGCGGCCAGCCAAGCCAGGGTCGAGACGCGTCAAGGCTGGTCGTTCCGGATCGGGCCGTTTGTCGGCCGCGTCCTCGCCGACCCACCGCCCCGCCCTGCGACGGCCGCCCGTGACGCGACAACCCCGGAGCGCGAGCGGGCCGCCGTGCCGCCAGCCCAGGTCGGCGCGACGATCGGCGTGCTCGAGCGGCTGCTCATCGTCACGCTGCTCCTCGTGGGCGCCGATGCGGCCATCGGCTTTGTCGTGGCCGCCAAGACGATCGCCCGCTTCCGGCTCCTCGACGACCGCGACTTCGCCGAGTACTACCTCCTCGGGACGCTAGCCAGCGTGTCGGTCGCGATCGTCACCGCGCTCGCCGCGAGGGCCGCGCTCCCCGGCTGACGACGCCGCGCCTCATGCCGGAGCGGCCAGGCGTGCCAGTCGGTCGGTCGCGGCACGGAGCGTCTCGAGCCGCTTCGGGAAGGCGAACCGCAGCTTCGTCCGACCGAGCTCCGGATGCGAGAAGAACGACGACCCCGGCACCCCGGCAACGCCCGGGTCGAGGATGAGCCGCCGGGCGAAGGTCACGTCGTTCTCGTCGGTCAGGTCGCGGATGTCGGTCATCACGTAGTAGGCCCCGGCCGGCGGGTGGATCCGGAAGCCCGCCTCGGCCAGCGCGGGCAGCAGCGTGTCTCGACGCTCGCGATACGCCGCGGCCAGCGACGAGTAGTAGGAATCCGGAAAGCCGAGGGCGGTGACCGCCGCCTGCTGGAGGGGCGCGGCCGCGCCGACGGTCAGGAAGTCGTGCGCCCGCCGGATGCCGACGCTGAGCAGCGGCGAGGCAATCACCCAACCGACGCGCCAGCCCGTCACCGAGTAGGTCTTCGACATCGAGTCGATCGACACGGTCCGATCGGCCATCCCGGGCAACGTCGCGAGTGGAATGTGCTCACCCTCGTAGATGATGTGTTCGTAGATGTCGTCGGTGAAGGCGAGGAGGTCGTGCTGCTGGCAAAGGCCCGCGATCAGCTCGAGCTCGTCGCGGCGGAAGACCTTGCCGGTTGGGTTGTGCG
>JANMPL010000607.1:0-6370 GCA_031369845.1 Chloroflexota bacterium | reverse complement strand
CTTCGCGGCGATTGATCGTGACCAGGGCGACGTGGTCGATGGGGCCGCCTGAACCGATTGCCGGAAAGGCGGTGTCGACGAACTGCCGCTCATTTGTTGACACCGTCTCGGCCGGTGCGGTATCGGTCACTCGAGCCTCCGTGTGCGCTGACAGTATCCATGCTGGGGGAACAGTCGCGGTGCCCACATGCACCGCCCGGGTTCGTCACCCGCTTCCTCGCCTCGGGCCGAGCGCTTCTTCGGCCCGATTTTCGTCCCACGAGCACATGCGACGCGTTTTGCGCCCCGCGCCCGCCGGCAGGCCCGGAATCCACAGAATCTGGTCGTTCCTGCACGCCGGACGAGCCAAATCGGCAAATGTAGCCCTCAGGCTTGTCGAGGATGTCGCATGTGCACGCCCCGCGAGAATCGGCGCAGGCCGCGCGCTCCTGGTCGGCGCCCGGGTCCGCCGCTCAGCCCAGATCCGGGGCGTCCTCCACGACGAGGAACGTCGCGAGGCCCGGAGCGATCTCGCGGAGGTTGCGGCCGGCGGCCCGCATTGGGTCGGATGCGAGGCCCGCGTCGAGCGCGGCCCGATCGTCGAAGTCCATCGCGGTGACGATGACGAGGTCCGTCTCGCCGCCGAGCGCCTCCTTCACCCGCTGGACCCGCGTCGCGCGGAGCCCGGGGGTCTGGGCGACGAGCGGCAGGTGCTCTGTCGCATAACGTCCCTCGAACGTCTCGAGGGCTTCGGGGCCGCCATCCGGTCGGCGGTAGAGCACGAGCAGCGTCGTCATCGATCCTCCTTGTCAAAGGCTCGTAGCGGGTTCGGCGGGTTCGGCGGGTTCGGCGGGCTCGGTCGCCCGGTCGGTTGGGGCAGCGCGACTCGTGGCCGCGGCCTCGGTCGATCGGTAGAAGCCGGTCAGCGCCTCGTTGAACAGACCAGGCCGCCGAACGATTACCTCGTGACCGCAGTCCGGGACCACGAGCAACTGACCGGCCGGTAGCTGCCGCTGGATGCCCCACGCGTGATCGACCGGCACGAACGGGTCGCGGTCGCCGCAGACGACCAGTGCCGGCGCCTCGATCGCGCGAAGGTCGCGCGGGGTCAGCAGCGGTTGCGACGCGACGTCAGCCGCGATCGCCGGCAGAAGACGCCGCCACGCCCCAACGCCCTGCCCCGCATCGTGGCGCCGGGCAAGCACGACGCCCCACGCCGGGTCGTCGACGTCCGCCCGCCGCGGATCCATCAGCCGGCGAGCAACCGACGCGCGCGGCTCGCGCTGCGTCGTGATCCCGATGATGGCCAGGGTCCGCAGCCGGGCGTCGAAGCGAGTCGCGTACTGGAGCGCGGTCATCGCCCCCATCGAGAAGCCGAGCAGGTGGAACGTCTCGAGCCCGAGCGCGTCGACGAACGCCGCCAGATCCTCGACGAGCCAGTCATAGCGGAACCCGTTCGCGGCATCCCAGGCCGTCAGCCCGTGACCGCGCGCATCGGGGAGATAGAGCTGGAACGCCTTCGACAGCAGCGGGACCTGCGCCGCGAAGTCTTCGCGGCCGATCGACGTCGCGCCATGGAGCATGACGAGCGGCGGACCGGCCCCATGGACCTCGTAGGCGATGTCCAGATCGTTCGCCCGGATCGTCAGCATCGCGGTCAGGGCTCCGAATGCTCGGGCACGCCCTCGAGCGGGGACGCCTCGGCGCGTTGGATCCGGAGGTACTGGCGACGGTAGTAGAGCAGGGGCATTGGGTGCGGCTCGGCGCTGGCCATCGCGTCCACGCGACCGATGAACAGCTCGTGGTCGCCCGCCTGGAACCTCTCCGCGACCGTGCATTCGATCGTCGCGATCGCCCCGTCGAGGAGCGGCAGACCGGTCGAGCCAGGCGTCCAGGCTGCGCCGCAGAAAAGGTCCCTCCCCGGGTTCATGGGAGCCCCGGCGAAGCAATCGGACAGGCCCTGCTGGTCCTCCGACAGGACATTGACCGCGAACCGGGCGGCCTGCCTCACTGACGGGGTGATGAACCGCCGGCGATCGAGGGCCACCATCACGAGCGGCGGCTCGAGGCTCACCGACGACAGCGCGTTGACCGTGATTCCCTGCGGCTCGTCGCCGTCCAGCGTCGTCACGACGGTCACGCCCGTAACGAAGTGGCCCATCACCCGGCGGAACGCGTCCGGGGCGATCTCGGCGACGAAGGGCTCGGGCATGGGCGAGAGTCTAGCCGCGGTCTGCCGGAGGGGCGCCGGCGCGTTCCCGGCTGAAGGCCGCGTCGCTCCGCCTACAATCCGGTCCATGACAGATTCATCGAGCGGCGGTGCCACGCGGATCGAGCGGGACTCCATGGGCGAGGTGGAGGTGCCGGTCGATGCCCTCTACGGCGCGTCGACGCAGCGGGCCGTCCTCAACTTCCCGATTTCCGGCCAGCACTTTCCGCGCCGCTTCATCCGGGCGCTCGCGCTGATCAAGGAGGCGGCGGCCGACACGAACGAGGAGCTCGGCCTCCTCGACGCCGACGTCGCCGAAGCGATCGGGGCGGCCGCCGCTGAGGTGGCTGAGGGCGCTCACGACACCCAGTTCCCGATCGACATCTACCAGACCGGCTCCGGGACGTCGACGAACACGAACATGAACGAGGTCGTCGCCTGGCTCGCTTCCGACAGGCTGGGCGGTGACAGGCGCGTCCATCCGAACGACGACGTCAACCGCTGCCAGTCCTCGAACGACGTCATCCCGACCGCTATGCAGCTGGCCGCCGCGATGGCGATCCAGGAGGACCTCCTGCCGGCCCTGGAGACGCTGCGTGACGCCCTCGACACGAAGGCCGCCGAGCTCTGGCCGATCGTCAAGACCGGCCGGACCCACCTCCAGGACGCGACCCCGATCCGCCTCGGCCAGGAGTTCCGAGGCTACGCGGGCCAGCTCGATGAGTCCGTCCGGCGGGCGCGCGCGTCCCAGGCGGAGCTGCTGTCAATCCCGCTCGGTGGAACGGCAGTCGGGACCGGCATCAACGCCCACCCCGAGTTCGCGCCCCGGATGGCAGCCCGGCTCGCCGGCCTGACCGGACTCGAGGTCACCGAGGCGACAAATCACTTCCACGCGCAGGCGACGCTCGACGCAGTGATCGCGGCCCACGGCGGCCTACGGTCGATCGCCTTGAGCCTCTGGAAGATCGCCTCCGACGTCCGGCTCATGGGCATGGGCCCGCGGGCCGGCATCGCCGAGATCACCCTGCCGGAAACCCAACCAGGCTCATCGATCATGCCTGGCAAGGTGAACCCGGTGATCGTCGAGAGCCTGACGATGGTCGTCGCCCGGGTCGTGGGCAACGACGCCACAATCGCCTTCGGCCAAACGGGCTCGCTGCTCGAATTGAACGTCATGATGCCGGTGACCGCGGCCGCGCTCCTCGAATCGATCGCCCTGCTGGCGGCCTCCGCCCGCAACTTCGCCGATCGCTGCGTCACCGGAATCACCGCAACAGACCGCGGGCCGGCCGTCGTCGAGCAGGGCCTCATGCTCGCAACTGCGCTCGCCCCGGAGATCGGCTACGACGCGGCGGCGGCGCTGGCGAAGGAAGCGTTCAAGACGGGCCGCACGATTCGCGAGCTCGCTGCGGAGCGTGGGATCGCCGCGGACCGGCTCGACGAGCTGCTCGATCCGGCCACGATGACCGAACCTGGCCTCGGCGGCGGGCCCGCGGGAGGCTGACGGGCGTTCCGACACCGATCGAGGCTCGGAGGAGCTGCCGGCGCGATAGCCCGCCCGTCTGGGCAGACCGGATCGAGCCCTGGACGATCGGCCCCGGTCGCCCCTGAGCGGTCCCGGACTCGACGAGATTGGCCATCTCATCCGCCGATCTTTCCACCCAGACGTGACAGGCCAGTCCGGACGAAGCCGCCGAGGCTGTCGAGCTGGGCCCGAACGGTGGTTGCACCCAGCCCCGTGAGCCGGTACGGCCGCCGCCGGTCCACCGGCTCGAGGGCCTCGATCAGACCGCGGCGCTCGAGTCGGGCGAGGGCGCCATACAGCGTCCCGGGTCCCATCGGGCTGCCGGAGATCTCCTCGACGTCGGTCATGATCGCGTAGCCGTGCTTCGGGCCACCCGACAGGGACACCAGGATGTAGAGCGATGGCTCGGCGAATCGACCGAGCTCGCCGAACGGCTGGTTCATGCCGGACGGACCTCCGGCTCGGTCGGGCTGGCGGGCAGTTCGGTGAGCGTCGGCGATCCGCGGACGGCCATGCGCAGCCCGACGAGAACCCACGCGAGCCCGTAGGGCACCAGCAATCCGAGCACCCACGACTCCTCCTCGGAGATGTTGCCGAGGCCAAGGGCGACCGGAAAGCCGATCGCGGCGGGCAGGACGACCGCCAGGACCAGTAGGAGCCAACGTCCCGACGGTCCGATCCCCGCCCGAATCGCGGCCAGCGTGAGCAAACCGCCAAGGGCGATCAGACAGCCGGCGATGCCGGCCACGGCTGTAACCCCCGAGTACGGGAAGTTGGCAATGACGATACACAGGCCGACCACGCCCAGGGCAATGACAATTCGTCGCCCGTGGGCAGCCATGTAGTCGCCGGGCAGGCTTAGGAACATCAAGACTAAGGAAAGGGGAACCAGACCCGCCAGGGCCCAGGCATCGTTCTGAACGAAAACGAACGCGAGGAAGACGGTCGACCACATCGCTCCAGCGATCAGGGCCAACAGGCCGGGGATGCGGTGCGTCCACGGCGACGGCTCACTATCAGCCTGAGGATTCAGGTGCGCGTCGACTGCGCCGCGAACCATGTCAACGAGGTCGCCGAACGTTGGCGGCCGTTCCGAAAGGAGGGCCAGGAACTCCTCCTCGTATCGGTCGCGCCAGGCCCTCGGATAGAGCCGGACGAGTCTGGTCATGACGGGACCCCTCCTCGCTGTTCGGTCAGACGATACGCTTGCCGACCGTCGCCATTCGTTGTCGCCTCGATCAGCTCCAGGCGCTCCAGCCGCGCCACCGCGCCGTAGAGCGTCCCCGGGCCGACCCGGCCATCCATCGCCCGGACCTCATCGAGCAGTCGCACGATGTTGTGCGGCCCGTCGCGAAGCGCGACCAGGATCCACATCGCCGTTTCGCCGAAACGCCCGAGTCGCCGGCCACTCACCTCACTGCGCCCCGATCACCGCGCACGCGACCCGGGCGCCGCTGTTGCCGTTCGTCGCATCGGTCATCTGGTCGTCCTCCATCGCGTGGATGATGAAGGCGCTGCCGACCGCCCCGGGAGTCGAATCGAAGAGGGTTGTCGGGCCTGACGAGATCGTGACGCCGTCGGTGGTGGCGTCGAGATGCCCGACGCCTTCGGGGTTGACGATCAGATTCGGCAGGTCGCCGGCATGTGCGCCGTTCGGATTGTCGAGACCGTGCTGGTGGCCCAGCGGGTTGTAGTGGGGACCGGCCGCAGCGAATGTCGGGCTGCAGGCGCCGATGGCGTGGATGTGGATTCCATGAAGTCCCGGGGTCAGTCCGGCGACGTGGACATTGACGTGGACGGTGCCCGTGCCGTCCTCGACGAGGCGGACCCAACCGATGGTCTGCCCGTTGGCGTCAACGAACGTCCCGCCGGCGCGGGATGCTCCGCCTGCCGCGGCGCCTGCCGCCAGCATGACGATCAGGGCGAGTCCGGCCGATGCCGCGATGAATGGTCGACGGACTGACATGGGCGTGTCCCCTCATACTTCGGTGTGCGATACATCGCGATCGGATATATCGTCATGCGATATATACACCCATCGGCGCGGATGTCAAGAGGCGGACTTCGAGCCACTCCCCTCGGCTACAAGCCGGCGCGATGACCGATCCACGACTCTGGGATCGGGCCGCCGCTGTGCCGGCGCGTGCCGGCGAGCGCCGCCGACCTGAGTTGGTCGCCCTCCCGCCGAAGGGCCTGCCAGAGGTCAGCGAGCTCTTCACCTTCATGCGCGACGCGGAGTTGCGGTTCGAGACGCTCCGGCTCCGGATCCAGGAATCGACAGAGACGGCTCGCGGGACCCATGTCGTGGAGATGGACCTCCTGCTCCGTCATCCGGGTGAGGCGCGGGTCACGACGGCGGAGCCCCACCGCGGCACGGCCGGCAACTACGAGCTCTGGCTGTCCGATGGCGAGATCGTCCGAACCTACTCGGCGCCGCACAAGCTGGGCACCACCCGCCCGGTTCGCCCGACCGTCCGCGGCCTCGACCCAAAGAACGCCCGCGATTTCCCGGGCACGTCGCTGGTCTACGTCCCTCTCACCTCTCTACCGATGGAAACGCTGCCCGAGACCTTCGTCCATCCGGCCGGCTACTGCCAGAACGTGCTCGCCACGGGCCGTTGCTGGATCTCCGGAACCGAGACGGTCGCCGGGCGGCC
>JANMPL010000594.1:0-2180 GCA_031369845.1 Chloroflexota bacterium | reverse complement strand
CCCGTGGTTGGATCGGCCGTCACGTCACCGACGGTGAAGACCCCGAATTGCATGTCCACTCCTGATCCCTGGCCCGCTTTCGACCGAGCCCGGCGCCTTCCTGGGGGCGCCCTTCAATCCATAGGTTACGCGATTCTGGTTGCGCGCGCAACTATCTACGAACGATCGGTCATCCCGGTTGGTAGGTCGCAATCACGACCCCTGTCGTCGTGGTCTTCGTATCGACGAGGCGGAGTGTTGTCATCGGGCCACCGTCGACAAAGAGACGTCGGCCGGATCCCAGGATCAGCGGATGGATCAGCAGTCGGTACTCGTCGATGAGATTTCGGCGCATGAGCGACTGGATGAGCTCGCCGCTCCCGAGGATCACGATGCCCTTGCCGGGCTTCGCCTTAGCTCGGCAACGGCGTCGGCCGCGTCGCCCTCGAGGAGCGAGGAGTTCTTCCATGCGAGCGGCGCCTTGAGCGTGGTCGATGCGACGTACTTCGTCGATTCGTTGATCACAGCAGTGAACGGGTTGTCATCCGGCATGGTGGGCCAGACCTTCGCGAAGTCCTCGTAGGTCCGCCGCCCGAACAGGAGCGCGCTGCCAGTCGCCATGCCCTCGCCGGCAGCCTCGGCCATGACAGGGTCGAAGTAGGGCTGAGCCCAGCCACCGTGCTCGAAGCCACCACGCCGGTCTTCGTCAGGCCGGCCCGGAGCCTGCATCACCCCGTCAAGGGTCAGGCTGTTGTTAACGACGACCCTGGTCATGCTCGATCACTCCTCACCTTCATGCGCAGGAATTCCTCGACATCGTTGAGGCGCAACACGATCCGGACGGGTAGCGGCATCAGGTGCCGGGTCGGGTCGACGAACAGCTCGGGCTCCACGAGGTGGATGTCGCGTCCGCGAGCCCGCAGATCAGCCTGTCCGGCGGCGAGCACGTTCCTGACCCAGTCGACCTCGGAGCCGTAGGTCAGGGCGACGACGTACCTGTCATCGCGCTTGAGAACGTTTAGAGGCGTCCGATACAGCCGACCGCTCTTCCGACCCACGTACGACAGGATCCCGAAGCCCGGCAGCCAGCCAGCGAAGTGGCGCGACAGCGGGTTGAAGAGGCGAGTCGTGAACGGCCGGAGGAAGGTATCCGCGTTCTGGCCACCGCTCACCCCGCGGAACGTTGCCGCTGCTTCGATGGCTCGTCTTCGGTCATCGGGCCGCAGCCTCATCGATCGGCTCGAGGACGAAGACCGGGATCTGCCGCTCCGTACGCGTCTGGTACTTCCCATAGTCGGGCCAGGTCTCGTTCGCCCGCACCCACCAGGTGGCTTTCTCGTCGCCGGTGACCTCGCGCGCGATGTAGGCGCGTTTCATCGGGCCGTCCTGGAGTTCCACATGGGGGTTCGCTTTGACGTTGTGGTACCAGACGGGATTCTTCGGGGCGCCGCCGAGCGAGGCGACGACGGCGTAGACACCGTCATGCTCGACCCGCATCAGGGCTGTCTTGCGGACCTTGCCGGACTTCGCGCCGACGGAGGTCAGCACGATGATCGGCCGCCCGCGAAGGTCGGCCGCCTCCTCGCCGTTCGTGGCCTCGTAGCGCTCGGCCTGCTTGCGGGCCCAGCTGGCGGTGGACGGTTCGTACTCTCCGGTCAGTGGCATCTCCGAATGCTGTCATGGATTCGACTGAGCCGCCCGCGCTTCCCTCGCAACAGCTGCGATGGAGAAACCGATCGAGGTCGCGGATCGGCGGTAGGGTAGAGACAAAGGAATGCCATGCTGGAGGACGCCATGACGAAGATTTCCCCGTGTCTGTGGTTCGACGGTCAGGCCGAGGAGGCCGCCAAGTTCTACACCGCGATCTTTCCGAACAGCCGCGTCGACAAGGTCGCGCGATCACCGGCCGATAACCCGAGCACGCCCGCCGGCGCCGTGCTGACCGTCGACTTCACGTTGGACGGCGGCAAGTTCATCGCCTTGAACGGCGGCCCCGATTTCCAGTTCACCGAGGCAGTCTCGTTCAGCATCGACTGCCAGGACCAGGCGGAGGTCGATCGGTACTGGGATGCGCTCATCGAAGGCGGCGGCGAGCCCAGCCAGTGCGGCTGGCTGAAGGATCGGTTCGGCCTGTCCTGGCAGGTCGTCCCGCGTCAGCTTAGCGAGATGTTCGAGAGCCCAGATCGCGACGCAGCGAAGCG
>JANMPL010000574.1:0-6823 GCA_031369845.1 Chloroflexota bacterium | reverse complement strand
GCCGTCTACAAGCCGACCGCCGGCGAGCGGCCGCTCGACGACTTCCCCGACGGAACGCTCGCCCGTCGAGAGGTCGCCGCGTTCCTGGTCTCGGAGGCAAGCGGCTGGGGGATCGTGCCACCGACCGTCCTGCGCGACGGGCCGTTCGGTGAAGGTGCCGTTCAGCTATGGATCGAGATCGACCGGGCGGTGGACGTCGTGGGGATGGTGATCGGCGACGACCCTCGGCTGCGGCGGGTCGCCGCTTTCGACGCCGCGGTGAACAACACCGACCGCAAGGGCGGGCATCTCCTGCCGATCGACGGCGGCGCCCACGTCTACGGCGTCGATCACGGCGTCACGTTCTCCACGTATCCCAAGCTTCGGACCGTCCTGTGGGGCTGGCGCGGGATGCCGTTGGAACCGGACGAGCGCGGGGGCCTGGAGCGGATCGCCAACGGGCTCCGAGGTGACCTCGCCCGCGACCTCGCGCCGCTGCTCTCCCGCACCGAGATCGCGGCCACGCGGCGGCGGGTCGACGAGCTGCTGGCCGCCGGTCGCTTCCCGTACCCCGGCGGTGACTGGCCGGCGATTCCGTGGCCGCCTTTTTGAGCCGAGCACGCTGCGGGGCGCCCTCCTCGTCCGGCTGGCGGACCAACCGGCGATCGGCGACCGCCGAGGGGGCCGAATCGGGCCCCATGTTCGCTGTTCGGTCCGGGTGGAGGACCATCCGGCGGTGGAAGGGCCTGATAAGGGCCGAGTCGGGGCAGCCGTTCGCCCCTTGGTCCGGCTGGCGGACCACCTGACACGCGCTGACCTCGCGCTGACCTTCAGCCGCCCTCGGGGGGCCGCATCCGGCGCCGTGTCGTGATGTCGACCCGACCGTCGGAGCCTTCCTGGGCCGGATGCTCCACCAGCGCGATGAGCCGGCTCGCCATGAACCGACCCGTACGGACGGGCGTGCCGCCGCGCGTCACCTCGGTGACCTCGACGACGCCGCGGGCGGTCGTCACCTCGAGTCGCCGGCCGTTCTTCGTGGCCGCGATCATGAACGTCTGGACGCCCTGGCCGGTATCGACCACGACCTCGACTCGATCGCCTCTCATGTGCGGACGATACCGCGGTTGTCGATGCGTCACGATGGCTGCGACAGGAGGTGGCTGTGCGGCGTTGGAACGGTTGGGGAGTCGACGGCTCCGTGGCGGCCGTGCCGGCCGAGGCGCTTCGACTCCTCGAGGCCGAGGTCGGCCGGGCTGAGCCGCATCCAGACGCCGCGCTTGCGGACGTCGTCGCCGCTGTCGCCGACTCACGACTGCCGGACCAGCCACTGATCTCCCTCGACCCCGAGGATCGCGTCCGGCACGCCCGAGGCCAGAGCCTGCCCGACTGGATCGCGCTTCGGAGCGGGCGTCTCGACGCCGTGCCCGACGCGGTCGCGCGGCCAGCCGACACGGGCGAGGTCCGGGAGCTCCTCTCGTTCGCCGCGAAGGCCGGCGCGAGTGTCGTCCCCTACGGCGGCGGTACGAGCGTCGTCGGCGGTATCACGCCAGCGCCCGGCGGCCCACCGACGCTGACGATCGCCCTCGACCGGCTCGTGGGCCTCCATGAGCTTGACGAACGAAGCGGACTGGCGACGTTCGGTGGTGGGACGGTCGGCCCGGACCTCGAAGCGGCTCTCGCCCCGCACGGCCTGACGCTCGGCCACTTCCCGCAGTCATTCGAGCGCTCGACGCTCGGCGGCTGGGTCGCGGCGAGATCGGCCGGCCAGCAGTCACTCGGGTTCGGCCGGATCGAGGACCTCTTCGCGGGCGGCCGCATCGAGGCACCGGCCGGGTCCCTCGTGCTGCCGACGCATCCCGCATCGGCCGCCGGGCCCGATCTCCGCCAGCTCGTGCTCGGCTCCGAGGGGAGACTCGGGATCCTCACGGAAGCAACCGTCCGGGCCGTTCCACGCCCGGCGCGCGAGGCGTTCCCAGCCTGGTTCCTGCCGGATTGGCCGCACGCCGTCGAAGCGGCGCGGTCGATCGTGCGGGCCGGCCTGCCGCTGTCGATGGTCCGGGCCTCGACCCCGCTCGAGACGGCGACACTGCTCTCGCTCGCCGGCGAATCCCATTCGATCGGACTGCTCCGGCGCTACCTTCGCCTGCGCCGTGTCGGGCCGGAGCCGTCGCTCCTGCTCGTCGGCGCCAGTGGCAGTGAGCGAGTAGTCGAGTCGGCGGTGCACGAAGTCGCTGGCCTCGTCCGTGGCCACGGCGGGATCGCCGTCGGTGGATCGCTCGGCCGGCGCTGGATCGCGAGCCGCTTCGGGGCGCCCGACCTCCGTGATGCGCTGTGGGACGCCGGCTACGCCCTCGACACGCTCGAGACTGCGGTCGACTGGACCCGCCTCCCCGAGCTTGCCGCGGCCGTCGGTCGGGCGCTCCGTCACGGCCTCGACGACATCGGCGAGCGCGTCCACGCGTTCAGCCACATCTCCCACGTCTACTCGAGCGGGTCGAGCCTCTACGCCACGTACGTCTTCCGGAGGGTGGCGGACCCGGACGAGAACCTCGCCCGGTGGCATCGGCTGAAGGACGCGGCCAGCAGCGCGATCGTCGATCACGGCGGCACGATCAGCCATCAGCACGGCGTCGGCCGGGATCACGCGACGTATCTTGCGGCCGAGAAAGGAGAGCTCGGGATGGCGGTCCTCGCCGACATCGCCCGGCGGTTCGACCCCGACGGAATCATGAACCCAGGCGTCCTCCTGGGAGACGCGCGGTGACCGGGGTCGCGGCCGGCGCGGACCACGTCCTCGCGCTCGACACGGGCACGCAGAGCGTCCGGGCTCTCGTCTTCGATCCGCGGGGCCGCCTCGTTGCCGGCGCCCGGATCCCGATCGAGCCGTACGTCTCACCCCAGCCGGGCTGGGCGGAGCAGGACGCCGAGCTCTACTGGCGATCGATCGGCGAGGCCTGCACCGCACTCTGGGCCGGCGGCATGGTCCGACCCGACATGATCGCCGGCATCGCCCTGACCAGCCAGCGCGGGACGATCGTCGTCACCGACGGAGACGGGCGTCCGCTCCGCCCCGCGATCGTCTGGCTCGACCAGCGCCGGACGGAGGGTCTGCGGCCGCTCGGCGGCATCAACGGCCTCGCGTTCCGCGCACTCGGCGTCCGCGACACGATCGCCGCGTTCCAGGCCGACTGCGAGGCGAACTGGATCCACGCAAACGAGCCCGAGACATGGCGCCAGATCCGCCACTACTTCCTGCTGTCGGGCTTCCTCATCCATCGCCTGACTGGCCGATTCGTCGACTCGGTCGCCGACCAGGTCGGCTACATCCCTTTCGACTACAAGAATTTCCGCTGGGCCCAGAAGGGCGACTGGCGATGGCAGCTGGCCCCGATCGATCCCGCCTGGCTGCCTGAGCTCGTCCCTCCGACCGAATCGCTCGGTGGCCTGACGACGGCGGCGGCCGCCTTGCTCGGATTGCCGGCCGGGACACCGGTCATCGCCGCGGCGGCGGACAAGGCGTGCGAGGTGCTCGGATCGGGCGCGCTCGAGCCCCACATCGGGGCGATCTCCTACGGCACGACCGCGACGATCAACACGACCCAGCGCCGATACGTCGAGGCGGTTCCGCTGGTGCCGCCCTACCCGGCCGCGGTCCCCGGTGCGTGGTCGCTCGAGGTCCAGGTCTATCGCGGCTACTGGATGGTCGAGTGGTTCAAGCGCCAGTTCGGAAGCCGCGAGGTGCAGCTCGCCGAGGAGCTCGGGGTGACGCCGGAGGCTCTGTTCGACGATCTCGTCCGCGAGACGCCAGCGGGCTCGATGGGCCTCATGCTCCAGCCGACCTGGTCGCCCGGCGTCAGGATCCCCGGGCCGGAGGCGAAGGGCGCGATCATCGGCTTCGGCGACGTGCACACCCGGGCCCACATCTATCGGGCGATCCTGGAGGGCCTCGCCTATGCGTTGCGAGACGGCGGCGAGCGGGCCGCCGCTCGAGCGAACGTGCCGCTCCGCGAGCTCAGGGTCTCGGGCGGCGGGGCGCAGTCACCTGCCGCGATCCAGCTGACGGCCGACATCTTCGGGCTGCCGACGGGCCGGCCGCATACGCACGAGACTTCCGGGCTCGGCGCTGCGATCGACGCGGCGGTCGGGCTCGGGATCCATCCGGACGTCGAGACCGCGGTTCGCGAGATGACCCACGTCGCCGAAGTCCTGGACCCGGATCCGGAGCGCCACAAGCTCTACGACGCGCTCTACGAGCGGGTCTATCGCCGGATGTACCAGCGGCTGAAGCCGCTCTATGAGGAGATCCGCGAGATCACGGGCTACCCGCCACGCTGAGCGCCGGGCAACCGCCGGCCTCGCCGGGGTCGATCGCTCCCGGCGATGGATCGTCGCCCTCGCCGCGCCCACGCGAACCCTTCGACCGTGCCTGGCTTCCTTGAGGGCCCCGCCGACCGGTGGGAGCGATCGGCGGTGGCCGCGGCCAGCTGGCGGCCTTCTTCGCGCGGCCGGCAGTGCCACGGTCAATCGCTCGCAGCGATACCGTCCCTTACTGTCCCTCAGCCAGTGGCTGTCCGCTGATACACGACGACCTGCCAGAACAGCCCCATCCGGCGCATCGTCGGATTGAAGCCCGCGGCCCGGACGATCGCATCGACGGCGGCGGTTCGGTGGATGTGGGCGCGGACCTTCTGGCGGGCCAGCCTCGCGAAGGCGTTCATGACTGGCGTTCCTGCCCGGATCCACCACGTGTCGCGCGGGTAGACGAGGCCGTACCGCAGCCGGGCACGGGCGACGGATAGCCGGACGAGCGACTCCATATCCGGGTAGCAGCAAACGACCCGATCGAGCACGACGACGTCGGCGGGCTCCGTCTCATGAGCAAGAGCTACGAAGTCGCCGACCTCGTAGCGGACGCGGTCGACAACCCCTCGCCGGGTGGCCTCCTCGCGGGCGGCGGCGACGTAGGCCGGCGAGCCGTCGACGTCGGTCGCAGTGGCGGCGCCCAGCGCGAGCAGCTCGAGATGGACCGCCCCGACACCCGCCCCGATATCGAGCACCGTCATGCCTTCGACGCCGCCCTCCCGAAGGCCGTCGATCAGCCATGCGGTGGTGCGAGGCGGACCTGATCGACGGTAGGAGCGAAGGCTGCGGCGAGCGGCCGCCTCGCCGAATTCATTGGCACCGCAGCCGCAACCGGGATCGCAGCCGGGCGGCCCGCCCATCGTCAGGCACGCACTTCCTGGCGCATGAACCGGACATACGCGATCGCGAAGCAGGCGACCGTCAGGGCGACGAGCGCCACGACCTGCGGCCAGACGAGGATGAAGCTCTGGTCGAGCGAGAGAAGCGAGGGAATCCGTTCCTGGGCCTGCTGGTAAGCACCGACCGTCGCCGGCGTCGAAACGTCGGTGACCTGCGGATTCAGCAGGACGAGGGAGGCCTCGCGGTAGAGCGTGTCGGGCAGCAGCCGGCTGATCGTCTGCTGGAGGCCCGCATTCCGCAGGATCTCCTCGTTCGAGCCCGACAACGGAGCCAGGAACCCGCCGATCAGCGACGTGATGAGCCCGCCGAAGAACGTCAGGAGCAGCCACGCGCCGAACCCGATCAGTGCGGACGTCGCCGCCCGGCGGACGAGGACCGACAGCAACATGCCGAACGCGAGCCAGAAGGCGACATACACGAACGTCAACAGCACCCAGAGCATGATTCGGAGGAGCTCCGCGGGCGCGGGAACGAGTCCGAGCCGGAGCAGTCCGAACGCCGAGATGATCGCGACGACCGCCACAAGGACGAGGCCGATGATCGCCAGGCCGGCGGCGAACTTGCCGTTGATCACGTCGTCGCGGTGGATCGGCTGCGAAAGGAGGCGGGGCAGGGTCCCTTCGGATCGCTCGCCGTTCACGGCGTCGAAGGAGAACGCCAGGCCGAGCAACGGTGCGACATAGGCGAGGAATGACGAGGCCGAGGGGAGCGTGACCTGGTCCCCGCCGACCTGCGGCGCGAGCCAGAACAGGGCGATGAAGATCGCCTGGCCGCCGCTCACCTGCGAGGCCACGGATCGGATCGCGTCCGTCGCGAAGTAGAGCGGGATCGCAGCCGCGAGACCAAGGACGATCAGAAGGACGGTGAAGCGAGCCGACAACAGGTGGTCGGCGAATTCCTTGCGAGCGACGACCATCCAGCCGGCCCGCGGCACGGACCGCTGGCGCCTGACGGCCGGCGTCTGCGCTTCGGCGGTCACGCGACGTGACCCGTTGTGTCAGCGCCCGTTCGTTCAACCGCAACGCGGTAGATCTGCTGGAGCGAGGCGGTGAGACGGCTGAAGTGCTCGATGCCGATGCCATTCGTGACGAGCCGATCCACGATCGTCCGAGCCACCTCGTGCTCTCTAGCCGGGTCGACCGACACGATCCACGAAGAATTGAGCGCGCCCAACGCCTCGGCCGTCTTGGGGGCGGCCGCGCGTGGAAGCGCTCCGCTATTCCCGGCTTCGGCTGCGGCGACGCCGGTGTCGGTGACGCCGTGGATGCCGCGATCGACCGAGCCGACGCCGTCGATCGAGTCGAGAACGGCGCGAACCGTCTTTTCGTCGGCGGCCGGGTCGACGACGATCTCGAGACGATTCGTCCCGAAGCCGTAGCGCTTGGCCAGCTCGGGCACGGTCCCGTGGCCGACGAGGCGGCCCCTGTGGAAGATGCCGACCCGATCGCAGATCAGTTGCGCCTGGTCGAGCAGATGCGACGAGAGGAGGACCGCCAATCCCCGTGTATCGGCGAGGTTCCGGATCAGATCGAGGATCTCGACCACGCCCAGCGGATCGATCGCGGTCGTCGGCTCGTCGAGG
>JANMPL010000566.1:0-2640 GCA_031369845.1 Chloroflexota bacterium | reverse complement strand
CCGCGGCCGGATCGTACTCGCTGAGGTCGTAGCTCCACTTCTCGATCTGCGGGCCGAGGTCGAGCCACTGGCCCTCGAACGCGGCGAGGCCACCGACGCCGACTGGACCGACGAGGTCCGGGCCGTTGCCCGAGGCAATCTGCGTGGACAGCGTGTCGCGGGCTTCGTCGTAGTTCGTCACCTCGAACTTGAGCTTGCTACCCGGGAAGCTCGTCGCGAATCCAGCGGCGACCTCCTCTTCCACAGGGATCTGGACCGGGTCCTGACCTGTCCCGAGACAGCAGAACCAACGAAGGTCCGCCGACGGCACCGACGGGGCCGGCTGGCTGGCCGGTGTCGACGCGGCAGGCACCGACGCTCCGGGGCCCGATGGCACAGGGGTTCCGACGGTCGACGGCCCGCAGGCTCCGACGGCGAGCACGAGCGTCGCCAGAAGCGCGCCGGCTCGGAAGTGTCTTGTTCTCATGCTCCTCCTCAGGATCATTCGACCTGGACGTTGGACCTTGATCTCGCTGGCGCCGATCGCTGGCCTCCTCTCGCTCAGCCGACCGTCTCGGCCACGATTCCTCGGTCCGGTCAGCCCTCGCCGGCCGGCGTCACAGTCGGGTCGGGGTCCAGCCATCTGGTCCGCACGACGACCCGTTCGACGTAGTAGCGCGTACGGTCCCCGCGAACGTAGCTGCGGGCGAATTCGATCGGCCGACCGTCGGCGGCGTAGGCGACACCCTCGACGAGGAGTGCCGGCCGGCCGGGGGCCTGGTCGAGCAGCCGCGCCTCGCGCGTCCGCAGGAGGACCGGTTCAAGGGCCTCGCGGGCCCGGACGATCGGTGTCGAATAGCGTTCGACGATGAGGTCGTAGAGGGAGTTGTGCTCGAGATCAGAGGCCAGGAGTCCGGGGAATCGTTCCGCAGGCAGGTGGACCTGCTCGAGGAGGAGCGGCTCGCCGCCCGCGAGCCTGAGCCGCTCCACGTAGAGCGTCGGCGAGCCGAGCTCGAGCTCGAGGCCCGCGGCGACCGCCTCGCCGGCCGATTCTGGCCGCGCCGCGATCAGCCGGGTCGACGGGTCGAGGCCGCGGGTCTGCATCTCGTCGGTGAAGCTCCGGTTGCCACCGAAGTTCAGGTCGAGGCGCGGGTGGAGGACGAACGTCCCGCGGCCGCGCGTCCGCTCGATGCGCTGCTCGCGGGCAAGCTCCGTGAGCGCCCGCCGGACGGTGATCAGGCTGCAGCCGTAGCGCGCTGCGAGCTCGCGCTCCGCCGGCAGCCGGTCGCCCGGTCGCCATTCGTTGGAATCGAGGGCGGACACGAGGTCGAGGTAGACCTGGTGGTGCAGCGGGACGGGACCGAGCTCGAGCCTGAAACGGGCCATCGTCGGGCGTGGATCCTCTTGCGCGCCGCGCGAATGGTGATAACGTTATAAGCAATCATTCCGGTTAGACGCGCCAATGTCAAGATGTGAACGGTGGCGCGCTCGGAGAAACGCGGACCGGCTGGACGGAGGCTGCGTGGGCGTCAAGATCGCGGTGGTCGGTGGCGGCAGCACGTATACGCCTGAGCTCATCGAGGGCATCACGGTCCGCGCCGATCGCCTGCCTGTCGACGAGCTGGTCCTCCTCGATCCCGATCCGGACCGCGCTGAGGTCGTCGGCGGGCTAGCGCGTCGCATGCTTGACCGACTCGAGTGGCGCGGCCGGCTGATCATCACGCCGAATACCGATGGAGCCCTCGACGGCGCCGATTTCGTCGTGATCCAGCTCCGCGTCGGCGGACAGGCGGCTCGCTTCGTGGACGAGACGCTGCCGCTGCGGTTCGGGACGATCGGGCAGGAAACGACCGGCGCGGGCGGCTTCGCGAAGGCACTCCGGACCGTGCCCGTCGTCCTCGACATCGCCGAGCGAGCCGCTAAACGGGCGGCGCCCGGCCATTGGATCGTCGACTTCACGAATCCCGTCGGGATCGTCAGCCAGGCGCTCCTCGACGACGGCCACCGGGCGATCGGGCTCTGCAACGTGGCGATCGGGTTCCAGCGGCGCTTCGCCGAGCGCTTCGGCGTGGCGCCGGACCGCGTGGAACTCGAGCACGTTGGACTCAACCACCTGACGTGGGAGCGGGCCGTTCGGATCGACGGCGTCGACCGCCTGCCGGAGCTCCTCGAGACCGAGGGCCAGCAGATCGCCGACGACGTCGGGATGCCGCTCGAGCTCATTCTCGGTCTCCGGGCAATCCCCTCCTATTACCTCCGCTACTACTACCTCTTCGACTCCGTCCTCGCCGACCAGCGGAGCGAGGGCCACGAGACGCGCGCGGAGGAGGTCATCGAGATCGAGACGCGCCTCCTCGAGATGTACCGCGACCCGCTCCTGGCTGAGAAGCCGGCCCTGCTCGCCGATCGTGGCGGCGCGTTCTACAGCGAAGCTGCCGCGGCGCTCATCGCCTCGCTCCACGACGGCGCCGGCGACATCCAGATCGTCAACGTCCGGAACGGCGGCTGCCTGCCGGACCTCTCGCCGGACGCGGTCGTCGAGATCCCGGCCCGGGTCGATCGCGACGGGGCCCACCCGCTGCCGCTCGCGCCGCTGGACCCCCTCATGCGCGGCCTCGTGCAACAGATGAAGGCATACGAGGAGCTCGCGGTTGCGGCCGA
>JANMPL010000551.1:0-9358 GCA_031369845.1 Chloroflexota bacterium | reverse complement strand
AGGTCTTCGACATCGAGTCGATCGACACGGTCCGGTCGGCCATCCCGGGCAACGTCGCAAGAGGGATGTGCTCGCCCTCGTAAATGATGTGCTCGTAGATGTCGTCGGTGAAGGCGAGGAGGTCGTGCTCCTGGCAAAGCCCCGCGATCAGCTCGAGCTCGTCGCGGCGGAAGACCTTGCCGGTGGGGTTGTGCGGCGAGTTGACGACGATCGCCCGCGTCGTCGGGGTCACCGCGGCTCGCAGCTCGTCGGGATCGATCGACCAGTCCGGCTCGTGGAGGGTGACGTACCGCGGGACAGCGCCCGATAGGATCGCGTCAGGACCGTAGTTCTCGTAGAACGGCTCGAAGACGATGACCTCGTCGCCCGGGTCGAGAAGCCCGAGCATCGCCGCGATCATGCCCTCGGTCGCGCCGCACGTGACCGTGATCTGCGTCTCGGGATCGATGTCCCAGCCCGGGTGGAAGCGGGCGGCCTTCGCGGCGATCGCCTCGCGCAGCGGCCGCGCGCCCCAGGTAATCGCGTACTGGTTGATGTCGGCGTGGAGGGCGGCCGCCGCCGCGTCCTTCAGCTCGGCGGGCGCCGGAAAGTCGGGAAAGCCCTGGGCGAGGCTGACGGCCCCTGCATCGACGGCCAGCCGGTTCATCTCGCGGATGACCGATTCGGTGAAGGAGTCCGCCTTGCGGCTGATCCGGCGCATGGCGATGAGTGTAGCCGCGGGTCGGACGCCTCAGCCTCGTCGTCGCGGGTCGGCGGGTGGCGGGCGGCGGCCTCGGTTGATGACCGCAAGGATCGTGACGAACGCGAGGCTGATGGCGACGATGACGAGGAGGCCCTGACCGGCGCCGACGCCACCCGCGATCACACCTTGGAACGCGATCGCCACGACGACGATCGAGATGATGACGAGGCCGATGAGCCCGGTTCGCGGGCTCACGCGATTGCCGCCCTCGACGCCCAGCGAAGGCCGAAGGCCGATTACGCCGGCGGCGGCGATGAGCGCGCCGGCCGGGAGGACGATCGGGAACGCCTGGAATCCGCGCGCCCCGAGGATCGCCGCCACCACCTGACCGGTGACGACGAGGCCGATCGCGAGGAGGCCGATCGCGGCGGGCCGCCAGCCGCGATAGGCGCCGAACGCCAGTGCCGGGAGAACGAGCCACCCGACAAAGTCGAACAGGTAGGCCGCGCGATCGAGTTCCGACGCGCTCGCGCAGGTCTCCGCGAGGCAGTCGCCCCACCACGTCAGGAAGATCGCGACCGGCACCGAGATCATCAGGAGCAGCCAGCCGCCCGCCGCGAGAGCCGTCGCCGCCACTCCCGAGCCGGACGGTCCGCTCGTTGCAGGCGCGCGCGCGGGCCCGGGGGCCGTCGGTCGCACTCGGTTCATACGCGCGGACCGCTCACACGAGGCGGCGCGGAATCGTCTCGAGCCAGCCGCGCTCGAAGAACGGGGCGCCGTCGAGGGTGACCTTCAGGCCGACGTTCATGTGGAAGTCCGCCTCGGTGCTCCGGATTGTGCCGGACGCCTCGATGAGGATCTCCGCGCCGTGGTCGCGCACTCGGTAGACGACCTCGTTGTGCATCCGGGCGTGGGCCGGATCGGCGTCCGACGCGGTCATCTCGAGCCGCTCCCCCGTGTAGAGGCTCGACTTCCCGTCGGGCATCACCAACTCGCCGAATTCGCTCGACTTTACCGTTACGGTCCCGGCGATCACGTCGTCGGTCACCCGCCACGTCAGTGGCTCCTCCGTCGACGAACCGATCGCTCGCAGCCCTGCCGGCGTGGCCTTGAATGGCGGCACGGGGAGCGAGCTGTCGCCGATCGTCGGCAGGACGAGCCGGCTGTTCCCTTCGCCGCCGAGGTGGAGTCCGTACTCCGCACTGAACGGCGAGGGCCAGATGACCGGCCAGTACGACGACGCGACAGACAGCCGGATCCGATGTCCGGGCAGGAATCGGTACGCCGTCGAGCGCATCTGGATCCGCACGCTCGTCACGACGCCAGGCTCCAGGGCCGTGGGGGAGGCGTGCGACTCGCGGTGGGTCAGGTTCAGGATCCCGGCCGTGACCTGCGCCGACGTTCCATCGGGCGCCACGTCGCTGAGCCGCACGACCGCGGTCGCGATCGGCGCGCTCGACTCCCAGGCGAGGACGGCCATCGGGAAGCCGACGACGTCGAGCGGCTCGTCGAGAGGCACGCTCGTGAAGGTGGCGATCATCGATTCGTCGGGGCGAAGGTCGCGGGCGAGGCCGTTCGGGGCGCCGCCGGCCCCCCACGACAGCGATGCTCGGGTGCCGTTAGTCGGCCGGTGCCGGAACCGTTCCACGGATGGCTCCGCGCCGGCGTGGTCGTCGAGGCCGCCGACGAGTGGCACCCCGCCCGGGGCGAGATGGAGGACTCGCTCGCCGGCGTCCGATGGCGGCCACGACCGCAGCCCGAGCCACTCGCCTGGCCAGGCTGCCGGAAAGGGCTCCGGATCGGCGTACTCGCGTCGGAACAGCACGAGGCCGGGCTCGTCCATCACGCCGTTGTCGGCGTCCTACAGCCAGTGGTCGAAGAAGCGGACCATCTCGTGGAGCCAGTCGAGATTCGGGCCGGGGTAGGCGTCGTCCGGCAGCGAGTGGACCCAGTTCCCGATGAGCGACCGCCGCGGCGCCGTGCAGCGCTCCTGCATCCGCAGGACGGGATCGACGTACGAGTCCATCCAGCCGCCGATCGAGAAGATCGCCGCCTCGATCGCGCCGTAGTCCGGGGCGAGCGAGCCCTGGCGCCAGTACGGACCATCGTGCTGCTGGCGGAGCCATTCGAACAGCCAGACGGGCGTCTTCTCGAGGCGCGCCTTCCATTCGTCCGCCCATGCCGCGCCGCGATACTCCGGCTTCGGTGGCATGGCGTTCATCCCGACCATGCTGACCGCGTACTGGCTCAGCTCTGACACGGTCACGCAGCCGCCGATGTAGTGGACATCGTCGGTGTAGCGGTCGTCGGTCGCCATGACCGGCACGATCGCCTTGAGGTGCGGCGGACGGAGCATCGCGACCTGGATCGAGGTGAAGCCGCCGTAGGAGATTCCCCACATCCCGACGTTGCCGTTGCACCACGGCTGGGCGGCCAGCCACTCGACGGCGTCGTAGCCGTCCTGTGTCTCGCGCGGCGTGTACTCGTCCCCGGCGATCCCCGGCGAGGAGCCGGTGCCGCGGATGTCCAGCCGGCACAGGGCGAATCCGCGTGCCGCCAGCCACTCGCCGCGGGCCATATCGCTCGCGAGCCGCCAGTCATCCTTGCGGTAGGGGATCATCTCGAGGATGGCCGGGAATGTCTGGTCAGCGTCGTCGGCCACGGGCCTGGGGAGCCACAGGTTCGCCGACAGCTCGAGCCCGTCACCCGCGGGGATCCGGACGTCGTACAGGACGCCGACCTCGTGGCGGGGCTGGCTCGCCGGCCGGCTGACCTCGGGATCAATCGATGGAGCGGACATCCGGACAAGGATAGGAGTGGCGCGCTCCTCCGCGCGGCGCCGACCGCGGCGTGCGACGATGCGCGTCGTGAGCACGTCCGAGCCGGCGGGCGATCCCGAGGCTGCTGAAGTCATGATCGGGCCGTGGGTTCGCCGCACGCGCCGCACGGCCTACGACAACGCCTGGATCACGATCTGGCACGACGAGGTCAGCCGGCCCGACGGCGGCCCCGGCATCTACGGCGTCGTCCATTTCGCGAACCTCGCCGCGGGCGTCGTCGTTCTCGACGAGCACGATCGCGTCCTCCTCGTCGGCCAGCACCGCTACACGCTCGACGCCTGGTCGTGGGAGATCCCTGAAGGCGGCGTGGGGCCGGCCGAGGCGCCGCTCGATGGCATCCGGCGTGAGCTCAAGGAGGAAACCGGCGTCGAAGCCGCCGAGTGGATCGAGCTCGCCCGCTTCCACCTCTCCAACTCCGTGTCCGACGAGGCCGGGATCCTCTACCTGGCGACGATCGTCACTCATGGCGCGGCCGACCCGGAACCGACCGAGGAGATCGAAAGCCGCTGGGTCTCGTTCGACGAGGCGCTCGCGATGACGCTCGACGGACGGATCACCGACGCGATGTCGATCATCGGCATTCAGCGAGTCGCGTTGGCGCGGGTCGTGGGAGGCGCTGCCCAGGGCGAGTAGCGCTCGGTCAGTAGCTTTCGACTCGGGCCGAGGTCAACGCGAAGTCGCGGACGTTCCTCGTAAGGACTGCGGCATCAATCGCCTCGGCCGACGCCGCAATGAGTGCATCCGCGGCACTGAGGGTCCGCCCGCCCCTGAGCGCGTCCGCGCGCCATCGGCCGGCGCGCCACGCCTGCGCAGGTCCGGCCTGGATGAATTCAACGAAGCGGAGCAGTCCAACCAGGTCCGGGTCGGAGTCCTCATGCGCGCCTGTCCACGCCTCACAGGCCACGATGTCGCAAACGAACGGTTCGTCGCCGTTGTTTACGATGGCTGCGAGTCGCTCGATAGCGATGGGGTCGCCACGGAGGTGATCGATAACAAACGTGGTGTCGAGGAGATACCGCAACGATCAGGCCTCCGGTCCCGGGTCCGTGACTTCAGCTCTGCGTGCCCGGACCCATTCGACGACCTTTTCTGAGGTCGCGAATTCTGGGTAGTCCCTGGCGGACCAGACTCCGGCCGTCTTCTCGATCATTTCTCTTAGTCTGTCGCGCTTTAGGCGTGCCCTAAGGGCCTCGGCCACGTACCGACTCCGGCCACGCGCCCCGGCGAAATGGTCGACCTCGTCGACGAGTTCCTTTGGCAAGAGAAGATTTGTGCGCACGTTCATGCGCACACTTTGGCACACGATCCTGCGCGGGTCAACGCTGAGCGTCACCGCCCGCCCGCCGGGACGGGACCGCTCATGCGGGAACCGAGGCCTACCATCGACAGGTGAGGAATGACTGGGGCGCGATCGTCGTCGGGCTCGGGGCGATCGGATCCGGGGCCGTCTACTGGCTGAGCCGAAGGTTCGGCGACCGGGTCCTCGGCCTCGAGCAGTTCGCACTCGGCCACAGCAACGGCGCGTCGCAAGACCACAGCCGGATCATCCGGCTCTCCTACCACCGACCCGACTACGTCCGCCTCGCGAAGCGCGCATACGAGACCTGGGCCGAGGTGGAGGCCATCTCCGGCGCGACGGTCGTGACGACGACCGGCGGGCTGGACGTGGCCCCTCGCGACGCCTCGATCCCGCTCGAGGACTACACGAGGTCGATGACCGCCGAGGGGGTGCCCTTCGACCACCTCGACGCCGCCGAGATCATGCGGCGCTGGCCCCAATGGCGACTCGGTGACGAGCACCACGGCCTCTACCAGGCCCAATCCGGCGTCGCCGACCCGATCCGAGCCAACGCCGCGCATCAGCGTCTCGCCCTCGAGCTGGGCGCGACGATCCGCGACAACGCGCCCGTCGTGGCGCTCCGCGACGCCGGTGGCGAGATCGAGGTCGAGACGGCCGACGGCACGGTCCATCGCGCCGGCCACGTCGTCCTTGCCGCCGACGCCTGGACGAACGACCTGCTGCGCCACTTCGACCGGCAGCTGCCGTTGACGATCACCAAGGAACAGGTCACGTACTTCGCTTGCCCCGATCCCGCGGCCTTCGCGCCGGACCGCTTCCCGATCTGGATCTGGATGGACGAGCCGTGCTTCTACGGCTTTCCGACCTACGGCGAGCCCGGCCCGAAGGCCGCTCAGGACGTCGGCGGCGAGGAGACGACGCCCGATGGCCGGACGTTCGACCGGGACGATGCCGCCTTCGGGCGCCTCGAGAACTTCCTCCGACGCCATCTGCCCGGCCACCTCGGGCCGCCGATCTACACGAAGACCTGCCTCTACACGCTGACCCCGGACCGGGACTTCGTCCTCGATCGGCTGCCGGACCACCCGAACGTTTTCGTGGCGCTTGGCGCCGCGCACGCGTTCAAGTTCGCCTCGCTCTTCGGACGCATCCTCGCCGAGCTCGTCGCCGACGGCCGGACCACATCGGCTGGCGAGATCGAGCGGTTCCGCATCGACCGGCCGATCCTGCTCGAGGCGAACCCTGTGACGAGCTTCATGGTATGAGTCCACAGATGCCCGACCCATCCGACGCCCCGCGCAAGCCGCCACGCCTTCGCCCCGGCGACACCGTCGGGGTCGTGGCGCCCGCCAGCTCCTGGGAGAACCGCAGCGAACTCCTTCGAGGAGTGGCCGCGCTCGAGGCCTGGGGCCTGAGGGTCCGGCTCGGCGACCACATCAACGACCGCCACGGCTATATGGCCGGTCGCGACGAGGACCGCGCCGCCGACCTCCATGCGATGCTCGCTGATCCGGAGATCCGGGCGATCGTCTGCCACCAGGCCGGCTACGGGACGCCGCGCCTCATCCCGCTCCTCGACGAGAAGCTGTTCGCCGCCAACCCGAAGGCGATCTGCGGCTACAGCGATCTCACGACACTCCACCTCGCGGCGGGCCGGTGGGGGAACGTCGTTTCGTTCTACTCCAACGGGGCGTCGGGCATCGGTGCGGCCGAGGTCACGGCGTTCTCGAAGAACAGCCTCAAGCGGGCGCTCTTCTCCGACGAGCCGTTCGGGCAGATCGGCCCGAACCCGGACGACCCATACGTCCGGACCGTGGTCGGCGGAAGGGGGACGGGCCGGCTTGCCGGCGGCTGCGCAGGATTGCTCAGCTCGGCGATCGGGACGCGGCTTGAGCCGGACTTCCGGGGGCGGATCGTCGTCCTCGAGGAGATCGAGAACGAGGGCTACATCCTCGACGGGATCCTCACCCAGCTCCGGAACGCGGGCCTGTTCGACGAGGTCGCGGGCATCGTCGTCGGCGACATCAAGACGAAGTGGTCCGGCGGGATCGCCGAGCTTTCGACCGAGGACATCGTCGAGGAGGTCCTCGGATCGCTCGGGGTGCCACTCATCTTCGGCCTGTGATCGGCCACGGGAAGCACCACGCCACGGTGCCTCTCGGAGCGCTGGCGACGCTCGACGCCGACGCCGGCACGCTCATCGTCGAGGAGGTGGTCACGGCAGACGAATGACGCACGGAGCGGTTCATGCTTGCCGCCGTCTGTGCTGCTGTGGGAAGCTCCGCGCCAGTCTGCGGGCATCGGAGTGGGACCGGGGGTCCGACCGGCGCGCTGGGCGGACGACGAGGAGGAGGAACGGACGAAATGCGACCACCCCTGCACACTCGGGCGACGCGAGCGCTTGTCGCGCTCGGCCTCGCGCTCTCGACTCTCCTTCCGGGGGCATCTCTGATCGGCGCGGCCGAGGGCGACCTCGTCCTCAAGGCCGGGACCGACCAGAAGACCGAGACGCTCAATCCGTGGGCGGCCACCACCGTCGTCGACTACGAGGTGTTCACGCTCAACTACGACCTGCTCGTCGGCTTCGGTCAGAACCTGGAGCCCGTGGCCGGCTTCGCTACTTCCTGGTCGTCATCAGACGACAAGATGACCCACACGTTCAAGATCCGTCCGGACATGAAGTGGTCCGACGGCGAGCCCGCGACGGCGGAGGATGCCCGCTGGACGTACCAGCTCGTGCTCGACGGGGTCGCCTCGGACCGCGGCTATCTCGGATCCGGCTATCTCGAGCCGTACCTGACCAACGCCGGGATTGCGACCGTGACCGCTCCGGATCCGCTGACCCTGGTCGTCACGACCGAATTCCCGACGACGCTCCTTACCCAGGCCTACGTGCCGATCCTGCCGAAGCACATCTGGGAGAAATACACGCTTGCCCAGATCGGCGATCCGGAGGCCGAGGGCTACTTCAAGAACGAGCCGACGGTCGTCGGGACCGGCCCATACCAGGCCGTCGAGTGGGCGTCCGGCGACTTCATCCGGTTCGCGCGGAACCCGAACTACTGGGGGACCGAGGGTGCCGCTGACGAGGTGATCATCCAGACCTTCGCCGACTCGAACACGATGGTCCAGGCCCTCAAGTCGGGCGAGGTCGACTACGTCCGGGGGATCCAGGCCGACCAATACGACGCGCTTGCGAATGAGGCGGATATCAAGACGGTCGAAGGCTTTGCCAACGGCTACTCCTATCTCTCCTTCAACACGAAGGGCAACGCCGAGGGCTACGGCGGGTCGACCTCGGCACTGGCCGACCCGGCGTTCCGCGACGCGCTTGGCTACGCGCTCGACAAGGAGAAGCTCGTCGACGCCACGCTCGCCGGTCACGGCGTCGTCGGCGACACGAACGTTCCGCCGTACCACGCGAAGTGGCACGTCGCTCCGGCCAGCCCCCGGACATTCGACATCGCCGAGGCCAAGAGCAAGCTCGATGCCGCTGGCTATGTCCTCGACCCGAGTGGCAAGCGCCTCGACAAAGACGGCAAGGCGATCAACCTCCGCCTGACCTGGCCCGACTCCGAGGCGGAGATGGCGACAAACGCACAGTTCATTCAGGGCTGGTTCCAAGAGCTGGGGATCGGCGTCGAGGCTGCCGTCACCGAGGAGGGCAAGCTCCTCGACGACCTTCTCGGCCCGCCGGACGGCAGTGCCAACTGGGACTTCTACATGTGGGGCTGGGTCGGCGATCCCGATCCCATGTCGCTCCTATCGTTCTTCACGACTGATGCCCTCGGGGGGTCGAATGACAGCTTCTTCACCGACCCCGAATACGACGAGTTGTTCGGCAAGCAGCAGAAGGCGACGGACGAGGCCGAGCGCAAGGGCTACATCGAGCGGATGCAGGAGATCTTCTACGAAAAGGCCCCCTACCACGTCCTCTACTACGATTCCGAGCTCCACGCCTACCGGACGGACAAGTTCGCCAACTGGACGAACCAGCCGCCCGATAGCGGCACGCCGCTCTTCGCCTATGGTCCGATCGGGTACACGGTCCTGACGGACGCGTCCTTGGCGCCGAGTGCGGCGCCGTCTGCCTCCGCGGGCCCGGCGTCGAGCGCGGCAGCCCCGAGCGCGTCGACGGGCAACGGCGGCACGCCGACGTCGAGCACCTCGAACGGCACGTTCCTGCTCGTCGCCGGCATCGCAGCGCTGGTGCTCGTGCTCGCGATCGCACTGGTCCTGATGCGCCGGCGCGGCGCAACGGGCGAGGAGGAGTGACGAGACCGCTCTTGGAGGGCTCAATGGCTGCGCACGCGCTTCCCGACTGACCCGGGGCCGTGCGCAGCAATTACCTCGCGCGCCGCATCGGTACGGCGATCTTCACGATCGTTCTCATCGTCATCGTCAACTTCGGCCTGTTCCGGATGATGCCGGGATCACCGGAACGGGTGCTGTCGAGGAACCCGAACGTGACCCCGGAGCTGATCGCCGCGACGAGGGCGAGGTGGGGGCTGGATAAACCGGTGATCCCGGACCAGT
>JANMPL010000527.1:0-9380 GCA_031369845.1 Chloroflexota bacterium | reverse complement strand
ACCTGTTCGCGCCCGATGCCGGCCCGATCGGCGACGCGAAGGTCCTCGCGACATTCGTCGGGGGCGAGGCAGTGTTCGAGGACCCGGCACTCAGCGACTGAGGCCGCCCTGCTACGTCTCGGCCGAATGACGTAGAGCAATTGATGTCGCGCGACGGTGGGTTACGCCGGGCGCGCGGGGCATTCTCTCGTTGCGATCCCGACAAGCGGGATCCGGAAAGGAGAGACCCGACATGTTCAGTCCCGCGATGATCTACGCAGCGAGCCACATCAACGACCTGCAGGCCGACGCTGCCGCCAACCGCCTCGCAAAGCAGGCCAAGGGCTCCGAAAGCCGGAGCAGCCGGATCGCAGGAGCGCTGTCGAGCGTGCGGTCGATCCTGACCAACCCGGCGGAGGGCCCGACGCCCCTGCCGAAGCTCAACGACTACCCATACCGGAGCTGACCTCCCCAGCTCCCGCTCCCTCCTCCCGACGAACGCGTCCGTCCCTCCGGCGGGCGCGTTCTTCTATGTCCGGGACGATTGCGGCAGATCCTCCGGCCGATCGATGTCGCGCAGGGTCGCGGCATCCGGATCGAGGCCCCGCCATTCAGCCTCGGCGAGCTCCCGGGTCGGCAGGCCGCGGATCAGCGCCATCAGGCTCCGTTCGCCCCCGGCGATGACGCGGCGGGCAACTTCCGTCGCCGCCCCGTTACGAAACGCGGCGGGGAGGGGCCGAGCGACGCCGCGCTGGACGAGGACCGCCGCGTCGGCCCACGCTTCGGCCGCGAACAGGGCCCGGACAAGGGCCGCGAGGACATCCGATGAAAGCGTCGGCATGTCGCCGCCGGCGACGAGGACGACCGGCTCCCGCGCCGCCTCGAGCCCGGCGAGCAACCCGACGAGCGGCCCGCGGTGACGCTTCGGGTCGAACACGCGCCGGACCGGGACGGCTGCGGCCGGAAGCGCGCGCTCGTCGCCCGGGGCGACGACGACGATGACCTCGGAGCAGCTGGACGCGATCGCGGTAACGGCGCGATCGAGAAGCGGGACGGCGTCGAATTCCGCCGTGAGCTTGTCGGAACCGAATCGGCTCGCCCGACCGCCGGCCAGGACGATGCCGGAGACGGTGGGCGCGGGCGCGTCGCGCATGGTCGGGTCGCTCATGGCCTCGTCGCCGTGGCCACACGCGGACCCGGCACGTGGCCAGCCGGCGTCCGTCGGAGAATCCCTCGACGGTCGAGGTCTTCGAGGATCGCCATCACGTACTTGCGGCTCGTCCCGGTCGCGTCCCGCAGCGCGGCCGGCGCGAGGGGCGCCACCGTGGCCAACTCGACTGCGCGCGCTTCGAGTCGGCCATAGGCGTCGGCCGCGTAGGCCAGATCGTCGTCGAGGCGGACGATCCGCCCGGCCGATTCGAGCGCCCGAATGCCATCGGGAGGGCAGCCGGCGGCGCGGGCGGCTTCCGAAAGAGACGGCGGCGCGGAGACGCCGAGAGCCGACTCGAGGCGGTCCATCGCTGCCAGGGTCTCCGCGCCGGGGCCCGCTGCCGCGGCGCCCGGGACCGCTAAGCGATCGCCGTCCCGCTCCAGCCGGCCCTCGCGGACGAGCGCCTCGACCGCTGATGTCACGGCGGCGCGGGCGTCGTCTGACGCCAGCGTGACGAGTCGGCGGAGGGTTGCCGCGGCACGCGTCCGCACGTCGGCGGCGGGCACCCACGCCCTGGAGAGCGCGAGGATGTCGGTGCGGACGGCCGCCGCGACATCGTCGGCCAGCCTGACGGGATTCCATGGCAGCGCCCCGTGGAGGTCGAGCCGGGCGGACCCAGCGGCGCTGTCCGTGGTGGCCTCGGCGAGGGCAGCCAGCCGCTCGGGACTCGTCCGCCGCCGCGAGACGCCGCGCGGCGGCATCGCGTCGAGGAATCGGCCGCCGGCCAGCGTTCCACCCGGCGACGGCCGGCGAAGAACGAAGCGATCCGCAGCCACGACGGCGACAGGACGCTCGAGCCGGAGGATCGCGGCGACCTCACTATCCGGCAGCGCCGCGGCGTCCCGCCCGATTCGTCCGACGACCGCGCCGACCTCCTCGGTCCCGAGGTGAAGCCGGACCCGCATCCGGTCCGAGGGGATTGGTGGGGCGCCTCCTCCGAGGTCGGTCACCGCGCGGAGGGCGACGAGCACCCGGTCGGTTGCGACAGGCTCCATCGGCGGCAGGTCGGCTCGCGGGGCCGCAGTCAGGACCATCCCGCGGTGGAGGTCGGCCACCCCGACGCCGCCGAGGTTGAGCGCCGTTCGACCGCCGGCAGCCACCCGATCGACCGTCCCGCCATGGACCTGGATCTCGCGGATCCGCGCTTCGCGACCGCCGGGCAGCAGGCGAAGCGTCATCCCGCGTTCGAGCGGCCCGCCACGCAGCGTGCCCGTGACGACAGCGCCGCGACCCTTGATCGTGAACGCGCGATCGATCGCGAGCCGCGCCGGACCGCCCGGCAATCCGCGAGCCAGGACGCGGGCGACGAGCGCGACGAGTGCGATGCGAAGCTCGTCGAGGCCGGCACTCGTGGACGCCGAGACGACGAGGACCGGGCCGCCGGCGAGGCAGGTTCGGTCGAGCAGCCCGCGCGTGGCGGCCGCCACGTCGGCCGCCCGGTCCGGCGCTACCGCATCTGACTTCGTGACCACGGCCATGCCGTCGGCGATGCCGAGCGCATCGAGCAGCTCGAGGTGCTCGAGCGTCTGCGGCCGCGGCCCGTCGTCGGCTGCCACGACGAGGAGGGCGGCGTCGATCTCGCCTGCCCCGACGAGCATGTTCCCGACGAGCTTGTCGTGCCCGGGAACGTCGACAAAGTCGAGCTGCGAGCCATCGAGCAGTTCGAGGTGGGCATAGCCGACGTCGATCGTCATCCCCCGCCGCCGCTCCTCCGGCAGTCGGTCGGCGTCGATGCCAGTCAACGCCCGGAGCAGCGTTGTCTTGCCGTGGTCGATGTGGCCCGCGGTCCCGACGACGACGGTCATGCGCGTGTCGCCGCCGCGTCGATGGCCGCACGGATCGCCGCCTCGAGCTCCTCGTCTCGTCCCGGATTCACGGTCCGGAGGTCGAGGATCACACGGCCATCCTCGATCCGGCCCACGACCACGGGGCTCCTGCGCCGCAACGCGGCGAGCATCCGCTCTGCAGACCCGCGCCGCAGCGCCAGGCCGAACGACGGCAGCACCTCTCCCGGCAGCGAGCCACCGCCGACCGTCGCCTCCGTGGCCACGACGTCGATCGCGCCGGCGCCCGCGAGCCGCGCGGCAATCGGTTCAGCGCGCTTTCGGAGCGTGTCGGGCGCGGCCGCGATCATCCGCCAGACGGGTATCTCGGCCTCCGCCTGGCCGGCCCGATAGAGCCCGAGCGTCGCCGCAACGGCCGCGAGCGTCACCTTGTCGGGACGCATCGCCCGCGCCAGCGGGTCGCGCCGGATCCGGGCAATCAGATCCGCCCGGCCGACGACGAGCCCCGCCTGCGGACCCCCCACGAGCTTGTCGCCACTGAACGTCACGACGTCGGCGCCGGCTGCCAGCCGCTCAGACGGCATCGGCTCGTGGGCGAGCCCGTAGCGCTCAGTCGGCAGTAGCGCTCCGGAGCCGAGATCGTCGACGACGATCGCTCCGTGGCCATGGGCCATGTCGGCGAGGGTCCGCGGATCCGGAGCTTCGGTGAAGCCCGTTTGTCGGAAATTCGATGGATGGACCCGGAGGACGACGCGGGCGCGGCCCTCGGCGATGGGCGGCTCGTAATCGTCGGCGCGGGTCCGGTTCGTCGTCCCGACCTCAACGAGCTTCGCCCCGGCTCGCCGGATGATCTCGGGGATCCGGACTCCCCCGCCAATCTCGACGAGCTCACCCCGGCCGACGACGACGCCGCCACCGCGCCCGGCCAGGCCAACAGCCAGGGCGACGGCCGCTGCGTTGTTATTCGTGACGAGCGCGTCCTGAGCGCCTGTCAGGGCGACGAGGTGCTCTTCGGCCACCCGAAACCGCGCTCCTCGGCGCCCGGAATCCCGGTCGAGCTCGAGGAGGAGATAGTCGCGCGCAGCGGCCTCTGCGGCCTCGATCGCCGCCTGCGGCCATGGGGCACGCCCCAGGTTCGTGTGGACGATGACGCCGGTCGCGTTGATCGTCGCCGCGAGGACTTCGCCGCGTCCGGCGAAATCGTCGAGCCTGGAGGCGACGTCCCCGGCGAGGGCGGCCGCGGAGCGTGGCTCCCCGCCGGCCGCAAGTCGGTCCCGATCCGCGGCGACGACGACACGAGCCACGTCCACGAGCGCCTCGTGGCTGCGGACCACGCCGACCCGCGCCCGGACCGCCGCGAGCACGAGCTCGACGCTCGGCGGGTGGGGACGGGTCTCGGTCGACATCGATCCTCCTGGCGGGAGCGCATGGGAGTCGAACCCACTGCGCCGCGCCTGGCGCTGCGCCACTGGTTTTGAAGACCAAGGGGCCCACCGGGACCCAACCACTCCCACTGGATAGTACTTGCAGGGAGCGGCTGTCGCGAACGCAGTCCGGGTCGAGAGAACGCAGTCGGGGGCGCCGATGGCGCCGCGTTGCGTGGCGCCTATCATCCGCTCATGAGCGCTCTCGAGACCCTGCCGCCGATCCGTCTGACCGAGCTGACGGATTGCGGTGGCTGCGCGGCGAAGCTCGGCGCGGACCTGCTGGCCGACGCGCTGTCCGGGCTGGGCGTCGCCGGCGGTGGCGCGGCGGGGCCGGACGAGCTCATCGCCGGCCTCACGCCGCCGGACGACGCCGCGGCCTATCGCGTCTCCGACGACCTCGCGATCATTGGCACGCTCGACTTCTTCCCGCCGCTCGTCGACGACGCGCGGACGTTCGGGGAGATCGCCGCGGCGAACGCGCTGAGCGACGTCTTCGCGATGGGTGGCCGGGTCCTCTTCGCGCTGTCGATCGCGGCCTTTCCCGAAGAGCTGCCGAGGGACACGCTCGCGGCCGTGTTCGAGGGCGCTGCATCGAAGGTCCGAGAGGCCGGCGGCACGCTCGCCGGCGGCCACACAATCCGCGACGCCGAGCCGAAATACGGGTTGGCGGTCATCGGTGCGGCCCACCCGGACCGGCTCCTGCGGAAAGGCGGCGCGAAGCCGGGCGACGCGCTCGTGCTCACGAAACGGCTCGGGACGGGGCTCCTCGTCAGCGGCCACCGCCAAGGCAAGGCGACCGAGGCCGACTTCGGCGGCGCGATCGACCAGATGCGAACGCTCAACCGGGCGGCCTCGGAGGTCCTGGTCGCCAACGGGATCGCCGGAGCGACCGATGTGACGGGATTCGGTCTGCTGGGACACGGCCTCGAGATGGCCCGGGCGTCGGGGGCCCGGTTGGTGTTCGACGCCGCAAGCCTGCCGGCCCTTCCGGGCGCGCTCGACCTGGCCCGCGCTGGCGTCGAGACCGGCGGTGCGGCCCACAACCGGCGCTTCGTTCTCCCGGCGCTGAGTGCCGGAGGCGGCGTCAGTCCAGAGCGCGTGACGCTCGCCCACGATCCGCAGACGTCCGGCGGGCTCCTTGCCACGGTACCGGCGGATCGGCTGCTTGCCGTCGAAGCCGCTCTCGACGGCGCCGGGGTCGACCACTGGCGCGTCGGGCGGGTGGAGGCGGGCGCCGGCGTCGACCTCGCGTGATCGTCGCCCTGATCCCCGGCTACAACGAGGGCCCGCGGATCGCGGAGGTCGTGCGCGGGGCGTCGGCCCATCTGCCGGTAGTCGTCGTCGACGACGGCTCCAGCGACGACACCGCCGCGCAGGCCCGTGCAGCCGGGGCGACCGTCATCGAACAGCGACCGAACCAGGGCAAGGGCGCCGCGCTCCGGGCCGGATTCCGGCGAGCCCTGGCCGACAGGGCCGATGCCGTCCTCACCCTCGATGCCGATGGCCAGCACGATCCCGCCGAGATCCCGACGTTCCTATCGGCTTGGGCGACAGAGCCGCGCCCGGATCTCGTCATCGGCCGCCGCAATTTCCGGGCGATGCCGCCGATCCGTCGGCTCTCGAACGTGCTCGGCGGTTGGGCGATCTCGTGGGCCGTCGGCCGACCGATCCCCGACAACCAGTCGGGCTACCGCCTCGTCAGTCGCCGGATCATGGAAGCCACGCTGGCGAGCGACGAGCACGGCTTCGAGTTCGAGGTCGAGATGATCATCTCGTGCATCCGGCTGGGCGGCACGATTGCCTGGGTTCCGATCCGCACGATCTACGCCGGCGAGCCCTCGCACATCCGCCCCCTGGCCCACCTCCGAAGCTTCATCCGCATCGTCCGCAAGGCCCGCCGCGAGGTCCAGCGGCCCATGGCGCCGTAGATCCGCGGTTTCGCATAGGTATTGCTCCCGTGGACGTCTGTGGACGGGTTCGAGGGCTTCCGGGCGCCGCCCATGATCGTGCGTCGTCGCTCCATCGGTCGTGGAGCGCCACAGAAGACTCGAGATCCGGGTCGGCGCTCCGGCTGGTCGATCAGATCGTTCCGTTTGCCTGCAACTATCCCGAGGGTTTTCGACGGTCATCAAGCCCCAGATAGTTCCAACCAAGCGGAACGATCTCGATCGACGACGCGAGCGGCGGGTTGGCGCGCGCTCGCTCGAGGACGCCCTCGGGCCGCCGCAGCGACGACGTTCGACCAGCGATGGCGCCGCGGAGCTGCGGACCGATTCGACCGACCCCCACGAGCGAACTCCCTATCGGGCGCTGAACCGCGCCGCGCCAGACTGCGTTCGTCGTGCATGGTGGACGAGCGCAAGGCGCCGCCGAGCACCGGAGCGAGCGGACTCAAACGTCCGTGACCGAGGAGCGCAGGTGGCAACGCGGCGATCGGCCGCCCAGGCGCGACAGTCGTGGAGTTAGACTCGGATCGTCAGTTTCCGCAGGAGGCACACCCGTGCCGATGAACTACGTTCGACTGACCCAGCCACTCGTTCGCGACTCCAAGGGCGCTGAGCTGCGGCCCGCGAGCTGGGACGAGGCCCTCGCCAAGGTCGTGGCCAGTTTCCAGGCAGCGAAGGCCGCCCACGGACCCACGACCTTCGGTGTCTTCTCGTGCTCGAAGGCGACCAACGAGGTCAACTTCGCAGCGCAGAAGTTCAGCCGGGCCGTGCTGGGCAGCAACAACATCGACAGCTGCAACCGCACCTGACACGCCCCAAGTGTCGCCGGTCTGGCGACCGTGTTCGGTGCCGGTGGCGGCACAAGTTCATACCGTGAGGCCGAGGATACGGACCTGATCGTCCTGTGGGGCAGCAACGCCCGCGAGACGCACCCGATCTTCTTCCATCACCTCCTCCGCGGCGTTCGCAAGGGCGCCCGGCTCTACGCAATCGACCCGCGCCGGACGTCCTCGGCCGAATGGGCCGACGTCTGGATGGGCCTTGACGTCGGCAGCGACATCGCCCTTGCCAACGCGATCGGCCGCGAGATTATCGCCGCGGGCCTCGAGAACAAGGAGTTCATCGAGCGCGCGACCGACGGCTTCGACGCCTACAGGGAGAAAGTCGAGAGCTACACCCTCGACTACGCAGAGCGCGAAACGGGCGTACCCGGCGACGCGATTCGCGAGCTCGCCCACTCGTTTGCGACCGCTCCCAAGGCGATGATCTGCTGGACCCTCGGCATAACGGAGCACCACAACGCGGTCGACAACGTCCTCGCCCTGATCGACCTTGTTCTGCTCACGGGCCACGTCGGTCGCTATGGGAGTGGCGTCAACCCGCTCCGTGGCCAGAACAACGTCCAGGGCGGTGGCGACATGGGTGCCCTCCCGGATCGGCTGCCCGGTTTCCAGCACGTCGAGAACGACGAGCTCCGGGCGAAGTTCGACAAGGCGTGGGCCGTGACCGTCCCGCCGAAACGTGGCTGGCACCTTTCTGGCATGTTCGATGCGATGGAGCGCGGCGACCTGACGGCCGTCTATGTCATCGGGGAGAACCCGCTCCAATCCGAGGCCGACCAGGCCCGAGCCCGCCGCCTGCTCGAAGGCCTCGAGTTCATGGTCGTCCAGGACCTCTTCCTGACGGCGACCGCAGAGCTCGCAGACGTCGTCTTGCCGGCGTCGGCGGCCTGGGCGGAGGCGGAGGGCACCGTCACGAATTCGGAGCGGCGGGTCCAGCGCGTGCGCAAGGCGCTCGATCCGCCCGGCGAGGCCCGCGACGACCTGTGGATCATCGCCGAGCTCGCCCGACGGATGGGCCAGGATTTCGGCTGGAAGACCGCCGAGGACACGTGGAACGAGGTCCGGTCGCTTTCGCCGGTCCATGCGGGCATGTCGTACAAGCGGCTGGAGGAGCTCGGTGGGCTGCAGTGGCCGTGCTATGACGAGGACCACCCCGGCGAGCTGTTCCTCCACAGCCGACTCTGGGAGGACCCCGTTCCCGGCAATCGCGTCCCGTTCGTCGCGGTCGACCACGACCCGCCAGTCGACAAGCTCGATGACGACTTCCCGATCCGCCTGACGACGGGCCGCCGGCTCGACTCGTACAACACCGGTGTCCAGAGCGGCGGCTATACCTCACCGCTTAGGCGCGGCGAGTCGCTCGACATCAGCCCCGAGGACGCCGAGCGGCTCGGCCTGACCGAAGGCGAACGCGTCTGCGTGGTCTCGCGGCGCGGCCAGGTGGAAACCCCGATCCGGATCGACCCATCCCTCCGTCCCGGGCTGACGTTCATGACGCTCCACTTCCAGGACGAGGTGGCGACCAACATCCTGACGATCGACGCGACCGACCCGAAGTCCGGCACGGCCGAGTTCAAGGCCACGGCCATCCGAATCGAGAAACTGCCGGCGGTCGTCGGGGCGAGCTGAATGGGGCTATCGTGCCCGGCATGACCGTTCCCGCTCGGCTGAGCATCGTGACCATTGGCGCAGCGGACGTCGCCCGATCGGCGGCCTTTTACGAACGATTGGGCTGGGAGCGCTGCGCCTCCTCCATGGAAGAAATCGTCTGGTTCAGGACGGCCGACACGTACCTGGGGATTTTCGGCCTGGCCGAGCTTGCCGAGGACGCCCGTGTCGAGGACGCGACCCGGCGCGGATTCGGCGGCATCACCCTCGCCATCAACGTCGAAAGCCGCGAGATGGTCGACGCGTCGTTGAACGCAGCGGTCGCGGCAGGCGGCACGATCATGAAACCCGGGACCGACCTTCCATTCGGCTACGGCGGCTACTTTGCCGACCCCGACGGCTACCCGTGGGAGGTCTGCTACAACCCGGGCTTCCCGATCGGGGAGGACGGCCGGATCACGATCCCGTGAAGACGTCGGATCGGCGACGCAGCCGTGCGGCAGCGCCAGCCGCCGTGAGCGAGCCGCCGGCCGCCGGGACGCCATGCTCCGGCTGTGGCCTCATCGTCGAGGGTGGCGTCGAGG
>JANMPL010000495.1:0-1566 GCA_031369845.1 Chloroflexota bacterium | reverse complement strand
GATCGTGAACGGGCTCGGGTTGATCTCGCTGGCCCAGAGCAAGGCGCCGGTCGTTGCATTGATCGGACAGGCCACGGACCATCGAATCGAGCTCGCAAAGTTCGAGGCCTGGGCGGCCTCGTCGGCTCAATAGGGAGAGCGTCGTACGAGGCCACCGAATCCGTTGCGGCTTCAGCGGCGCCGTCGAAGCCCGCGCCTCCTCACTCCGACCGTCTGGCGGCGTCTTGAGACGATCGGGATCTGCAGGGTGGGTGGGTGGTCCGCGCCGATTCGTTCCGTTTTGCTGGAACTATCTCCAGGCGGCATCGCCTCGAACTGACCCCCAGATAGTTCCAATCAAACAGAACGATCTCGCGAAATCGCCGAGTCGCCCCTCGGAGGCCATGACCTCCCCCGCCGGCCGTGAACGGACCACAATTCGGCGAAATGCGGCGGAACGTCTTTCGGGGTTCGCCGACGCTTTCGCGGGGCTCCGTATGAGCCACCCCTATTGCGGCCGGCCGCTTGCACACCTGCGAAGGCGCACCCGCCGAGAATGAACCTTCGGCACGGGCACGACCCTCTCCCATGTGACACGTCCAACCGGACGAGTCGAGGGGCAAGGAGAAACGGGTGCATCGAGATCTCGTGGACCAGGCGAAGCGGGGCGACGAGGAGGCCTTCGACGCCCTCGCCCGCATGGTCGGCGATCGGTGCATGGCGATCGCGTGCCGGATCCTGCGTGACGCCGACCGGGCCGAGGACGCCGTTCAGGCGGCCCTCATCACGGCCTGGCGCGAGCTGCGAACGCTTCGCGATCCCGATCGATTCGAGCCCTGGCTCCATCCCGAAGGCATCCTTACCGTCAACGATCGCGACCAGCTGGAGCGAGCCTTCCGGAGGCTGACGCTCGAGCAACGGGCCGTCCTCGTCTTCCACCACTACCTCGGGCTGCCGTTGCCCGAGGTCGCAGATCGTCTCGGCATCCCACGTGGGACCGCCAAATCCCGACTTCACCACGCGACCGCGGCGCTCAGAGCGAGCGACCAGCGCCGTTGCCTGAATCTGGCGCGCTCGAGCCCGGCAGGTATTGGATGAACCCCATCGGAGCGCCCATCGGAACTCCCGTTCCTCGGATTGCGGTCACTCTGCCCGCGGGTTGGAGTGCGGGCGTCGCCCTCAATAAGGACTATGACGAGAGCAGCACTGGGGCGGGGCTGGCGTTGGTCGCGTGGCAGATCAGCGGCACCTTCGTCGATCCATGCACGAACCACGCCCTCGTCACGCCCACGCCCGCCCCGGACGTCGATGCGCTCGTCGACGCGCTCTCTCACCAGCCCGGGACCACGGCCGGCCCACCCACCGCAACCACGGTCGACGGTTACGGCGGCAAGTTCGTCGAGGTGACTGTGACAGCCGACATCACCAAGTGCCTCGGTGACGGGCCTTTCTGGCTCTGGGCCTCAGCCGATGGCGACCGTCGATACGTCCAAGGGACGAACGAGACGGACCGGATCTACGTCCTCGACGTCAACGGTCGCCGGTTCACGTTCAGTGCCAGGATCCCTGCTCGAACAACGGCCGCGG
>JANMPL010000489.1:0-1820 GCA_031369845.1 Chloroflexota bacterium | reverse complement strand
GCCCGGGACGGGACACTCGGGGGCAGGATCGTCGAGTCGGGGGCGTTGAAGCGGACGTGGAGGAACGGCGAACCGAGAAGCAGCAGGATCGCCAGCGTCGGCACGAGGACCGCGACGGGCCGGCGCATCACCCAACGGGCTAGGCGCGCCCAGGGGCCGTTCCGATCGTCGACTGGGACGACCCGCCGGATCGCGAGCGCATCGATCCGCGTGCCGACAATCGCGAGGATCGCCGGCAGCAGTGTCATCGCGGAGACCACGGCGAGGAGGACGACGATCGCGCCGGCGATGCCGACCGAGCGAAGGATCATGAACTCAAAGAGCACGAGCCCGATCAGCCCGAGCAGCACCGTCAGGCCCGAGAAGAACACCGCCCGCCCGGCGGTCGCGACGGTTGCCACCACGGCGCTCGCCACGCGGTCCGGCTCGTCGCTTGGCCGGCCCGCCAGCTCCTCGCGGAACCGGCTCGTCATCAGCAGCGAGTAGTCGACACCGAGGCCCAGCCCCAGAAGCGTCGCGAGGTTGAGCACGAAGATGCTCATCGGGGTCAGGCTTGCGATGCCGAAGATCGCCGCGAGAGCGACGATGACCGCCGCACCGCCGACGACAAGCGGGACACCGGCGGCGACCACGGAGCCGAAGACTAGTAGGAGCGCGATGGCCGCCAGCGGCAGCGAGATGATCTCGCTCCGCTGCAGGTCGGATTCCGACACCGACTGGACGTCGCCATAGAAGGCTGGCCCGCCGGCGACCTCGACGACGATCCCCGGCGGATGGGTGAGGCGTTCGATGATGCCGGGCAACGCCGCCGGCGAATCGTCTGGGGCGATCGAGAGGAAGACGACGTCGTACGCCGTCCGGCCGTCCGCGGAGACCTGCCGCGGTGCGTAGGTGTGCGGGAACACGCGAACGACGTACGGGGCGGACGGCACGTCCCGGATCGCTTCGGCCGCGGCCGCCTCGAATTCTGGTGAGCCGGCCGTCAGCGTGTCGCTGTGATAGACGACCACGATCGCCGACGGCGGCGCGTCGAGCTCCGCCTGGAGAAGCGCCTTCGCCCGGGCCGATTCGAGGTCGTCGAGGATGAAGCCGCCGGCCCGCAGCGCGCCGACGACGTTCGGTGCGATCGGGATCGCGACGGCGAGGATCGCGAGCCAGGCGGCGACAATCCACCAGCGCCGGCGGACAGCGAATCGGCCTAGGCTCGCGAACAGACCGTCGGGCGCCGACCCGACCTGGGGCTCAGAAGGGGAGGACATGCGGTCCTCATGCTATACAGCCGTGGCGGATCGGACGGTGTGGGCCTCTGGTAGCATCAGCGCCGACGTCGATCGACCGAATCGAGGGCCCCGGTGCAGCTCTTCACGATCTTCTTCTCGCGCCCGATCGAGTTCGGCCTCGCGACCGGCCTTGCCGTGCTGATGCTCGTGATCCTGGCGCGCGCCGCGTTCTCGGCCCAGGGCCCCAGCGGCCTCGGCCGGTTCATGGCCCGACCGTCGTCGAAGTTGCTGTTCGGTCTGGCGTTCCTCGCCTGGGCGGTCGTGTTCGGGATCGGACTCCAGTTGGTCCCTCACGAGGGCGCGAACTCACCGTACGGCGGCATCGGCCTGATCATGATGTTCAGCGGCGTGTTCATCATGATGGGCTTCCTCTGGGCGGTCATCGGGGAGTAGCTCCGGTCCCTCCGCCGCCGCGCCACTCGCCTCGTCCGCGACTTCCACCGAATGTCACCCGGGAGGTGACGTTAGCGCCCAGTTATCCTCGCTCGCGGCCATCTTCGCCTCGATTCAGGACCACATTCCGCCCCGATCCGCTGCAGG
>JANMPL010000442.1:0-4470 GCA_031369845.1 Chloroflexota bacterium | reverse complement strand
GCTCAGGCGACACGTGGCCGATCTCGAGCAGCGCCGGCCGGCCCTCCGCCAGCCACCGGTTCAGCCAGTCGAGCGCCACGTCGCCGACCGGCACGAGTCGCTCGCGATCGCCCTTGCCGATGACCCGCACGAATGCGCCGTCGACCGACAGCTGTTCGACGTCGAGCCCGAGCGCCTCGCTGATCCGCAGCCCGGCGGCGTAGAGCAGCTCGAGTAGCGCACGGCCCCGCAGGTCCGGCGCGGCCTCAAGGAGGCGATCGACTTCGTCGACGGTCAGCGTCTCCGGCAGCAGCCGGGGCTGCCGGGGCAGGTCGATGTGCTGGGCGACGTCGACCCCGATCAGTCCCTCGCCGAACGCGAAGCGGTAGAAGCCACGGATGCTTGCCGCCCGACGGCGGAGCGAGGTCGGGGCGAGTCCCGGATCGTGGGGCCGGCCGCGGCGTGTCCGCGCGGCGAGGTAGCGGAGGGCCGCATCTGGCGTCCGATCCCACTCCGCCGCGCTGCCCCGGGCCGACGCGAAGTCGTCGAGGTCGCCGCGGTAGGCGCGGATCGTCGCAGGCGAGAGTCCGCGCTCCGCTCGGAGATAGGTCAGGAAATCCGTGACGGCGCGATCCAGCGTGGTCGAGCCCGCCACCTCAGGCGTCAGCCTCGCGTCGCGGCGGCCGCACGCCAGCCCTCCGCCCGGTCGAGCAGCTCTTCCGCCGATGCGAGGGCGGTGGAACCGCCGCTGCTGCCGGCCAGCATCTGGGCGAGCTCGCCGATCCGGCCCTCGCGATCGAGCGCGGCGACTTCGGTCACGGTCCGGCCGTCGCGCTCGCGCTTCGAGATCTGGAAATGGGCGTCAGCGTGCGCGGCGATCTGCGGCAGGTGGGTGACGCACAGGACCTGGTGCCGGCGGGCGAGCGTCCAGAGGCTTCGCCCGATCGGGTCCGCACTGCGGCCTCCGATGCCCGTGTCGACCTCGTCGAAGACCAGCGTCGGCGTCTCGTCAGCCGCCGCGAGGACCTGCTTGATCGCGAGTGCGACGCGGCTCATCTCGCCGCCCGAGGCGATCCTGGCGAGTGGCCGAGGCGGTTCGCCGGGGTTCGGTGCCAGTCGATACACGACCTCGTCGACGCCGGATCCGTCGAACGCAACCGCGTCGCCGCCGATCTCGACCGCGGGCTCGTCGCGACCGGCCGGCCGTCGTCCGAGGACGACGTCGAACACGCCGGCCGCAAACCCGAGTTCCTCGAGGACGGCGCCCACTTCTCCCGTCAGGGCGCGAGCGGCCTCCGCCCGGGCCATCGACAACTCCCGGGCGGCCCCGGCGACCGCGACGAGCAGACGCGCGTTCTCCGCCTGCCGCGTCGCCCGCTCCGCGTCCAGGCTGCGCAGGCGCTCCGCTTCCGCCGCGGCCCGCTCGCCGTGGGCGATGACCGCAGCCTCGTCGTCACCGTAGCGCCGCTCGAGGCCGAAGATCGTCGAGAGCCGTTCCTCGAGCCGCGCGAGCTCGGACGGGTCGTGATCGACCGCCTCCGACAGCTCGCGGGCGGTCGACGCGACGTCGGCGACTTCAGCCTCGAGGCCTTCGATCCGCTCCGCAAGTGGCTCAAATCGCGGGTCGAGCCGGGCGAGCGCTCGAGCCTCCCGAATGGCGATCGCGATGGACTCCCGAGCGCCACCCTCCTCGGCGATGAGCGCGTCGTGGAGCGTCGACGAGCTTCGGGCGATCGCCTCGCCGTGTTGGGCGGCCGCAAGGCGGCCCCGGATCTCCGCGGCCTCGCCGGATCGCAGACGCGCGGCCGCGATCTCCGCCGCCTCGTGCTCGCTCAACTCGAGCCGGCGGGCAAGCTCGCGCGGATCGAGCTCGAGCTCCGCAAGCGCGGCCCGGTTCGCGCGCCAGCGATCGACGGCCTCGGCCATGCCACCTCGCAGCGCGGCATGACCACCGAACGCGTCGAGCAGGTCGCGCTGCCAACGCTCGTCGAGCAGCCGCTGCTGATCGTGTTGCCCGTGGATCTCGACGAGGGCCCCAGCCACGTCGGCGAGGCGTGCCGCGGTGACCGGCTCATCGTCGATCCGAGCGGTCGACCGGCCGCTCACGGAGACTTCGCGGACCGCGATCAGCGGCTCCGGAACGCGGTCGAAGAGCGCGGTAACCCGGGCCGTCTCCGCTCCGTGCCGGACGAGCGTCGTGTCCGCCCGCGCACCGGTGGCCAGCCCCAGGGCGTCGATTAGCAAACTCTTGCCGGCGCCTGTCTCGCCCGTGAAGACGTTCAGCCCGGGAGCGAGCTCGAGCCGCAGCCGCTCGATGAGCGCGAGGTCCGCGACGGAGATCTCGAGGAGCCGGCCGGCGCTCACGATGGCAGCAGTTCGACCTTCTGGCGGAAGAGATCCCAGAACGGCTGGGCTCCCTTCGGCTCGACGAGGCGGATGGGCCGCTCGAGCGCACGGACCTCGACGACATCGCCGACGGCGATCGGCAGATCCTCGCGGCCGTCGATGCTGACGAGGGCCTCGTGGGCGTCGACGACCCGGCAGCGGACGATCTGTTCCGGCCCGACGACGACCGAGCGGATCGCGGACAGGTAGCCGGCGATCGGGGTCACGATGAGGTTCCGGCTGAGTGGATCGACGACCGGGCCACCCGCGCTGAACGAGTAGCCGGTCGAACCGGTGGGGCTGGAGACGACGAGGCCATCGGCGATGAATGTCGCGAGGTGCGACGGTCCGATCTCGACATCGAGGCGACAGACGCGGGCGAGCGCGCCACGGGCGACGACGACATCGTTGAGGGCATGGTGCGCGGGCCCGGAGCCCTCGCGGCCGGCGGGCAGGATGCGGGCCTCGAGCGCCATTCGCTCGTCGATCGTGAACTCTCCGGCGACGAGCTTGCCGAGGACGGCCTCAAGCTCCGTAGCTTCCGCCTTCGACAGGAACCCGACCTTGCCGAGATTGATGCCCAGCAGCGGCACGTCGACCTCGATGACGGCCCGAGCCGCTCGAAGGAACGTCCCGTCGCCGCCCAGGACGACGAGGATGTCGGTCGTCGGCAGCTGAGCGACGAGGGCATCGAAATCCTGGGCCTGGGCGGCCCATTGGTCGATTCCGCGCATCTGGCACCACCCGGCGGCTCTCTCGCGGACCTCGACCGCGGCCTCATTCGTGGGGTTGTAGGCGAAGCCGATCCTGGCGACCGTCACGCCCCGGTTACCTCGCGGATCAGGTCGCCGATCTCGGCGCATGCCGGACCCGTTTGGAAGTGGACGAGGAACTCGCGATTGCCCTCCGGCCCGAGGATCGGCGAGGCGATCACCGACCGAGCGCCGAGTCCCAGCTCACGGGCAGCGACAACGACGCGCTCGAGGACCTCGCGGTGGACGGCCGGGTCCCTGACAACACCGTGATCGGTCCTGCCCTTGCCGGCTTCGAATTGGGGCTTGACGAGGGCGACGATCGGGGCGTCGGCGCCGGGCTGAAGCGTGGCAGCGACTGGCCCAAGGACGAGTGCGAGCGAGATGAACGACACGTCGATGACGGCGAGGCTCGCCGGCTCCGGCAGAGCGCCCGCATCGAGCGTCCGGGCGTTCGTCCGCTCCATGGAAACGACGCGCTCGTCGCGGCGGAGCGATTCCGCCAGCTGGCCACGACCGACGTCCACGGCATACACGCGACTCGCGCCGCGTTGGAGGAGAACGTCCGTGAAGCCGCCAGTCGATGCGCCGGCGTCGAGACAGACGCGGCCCGCCGGGTCGATCCCGAAGGCGTCGAGCGCCGCCGCCAGCTTTTGACCGCCACGACTGACGTACGGGTCGCGTTCCGTGAGTGCGAGGGGCGTCGCGGCGTCGACAAGGTCACCCGCCTTGCGGTCGAGGCGGACGGCATCGCCCTCCCCCACCCTGACCCGACCCGCGAGGAGGAGCGCCTGGGCCTTCGCCCGGGTGTCGGCGAGGCCCCGCTCGACGATTAGCTGGTCCAGGCGCTGCCGGGCCGGCTTCTGTGGCGGCGTGGAGGTCGGGCTCACCCGACTATCGTGGCACAGCCCGCTTCACCGCGGCTCACCCGGTCGGGCTGCTACCCGGCGGAAACTTGGCCAACCTCCCCGATGACGGGCCTGGGCTGGACAAGACCGACCGACGCCAGCGTTGCCGCCACCTGCGCGGCGAGGCCGGCGGCGTCGAGACGGAGCAGGCGGCGCAGGTCCGTAACCGAGCCGTGGTCGACGAACCTGCCGGCCGGGATCCCGATGATCCTGACACGCACGTCTCGCAACGCGGCGTCCGTCAGCCGGGCTTCCTCGATCGCCTCGAGGACGCCGGATCCGAATCCACCCGTCTCGACGCTCTCCTCGAAGGTCACGATGAGCTTCTTGCCACGCGCCTGATCCAGGATGAGGTCGCGGTCCAGCGGCTTCGCAAACCGCGCATTGATCACACCGACCGACCAACCGTCGAGGGAGAGCGCATCGGCCGCCTCGAGTGCCCGGGC
>JANMPL010000435.1:0-1684 GCA_031369845.1 Chloroflexota bacterium | reverse complement strand
AAGAGGGCCGTCTCCTCGCCGCAGATGTAGGCGCCGGCCCCGCGCCGCAGCTCGATGTCGAGATCGCCGAGGAGCCCGGCCGCCCTCGTCGTGGCGATCGCGTTCGTGATCCGGGCCTCGGCGAGCGGGTATTCGCCGCGGATGTAGAGGTACGCCTTGTCGGCACCGACGGCGAATGCCTCGATCGCCATCGACTCGATGACCGCGAACGGGTCGTGCTCCATCAGGACGCGGTCCTTGAACGTTCCCGGCTCCGACTCGTCGGCGTTGCACACGAGGTAGTGAGGCTCCGCGGCCTGGGCGGTCACCGCCGCCCACTTGCGACCGGTCGGGAAGGCAGCACCACCGCGGCCGACGAGACCGGAGTCCGTCACCTCGTCGATGACCGCTCGCGCCCCGATCGTCCGGGCTCGCTCGAGCGCCCGGAAGCCGCCGCTGGCTCGGTAATCGTCGAGCGACGTCGGGTCGACGACGCCGACGCGGCCAAGGAGGCGCAGCCCGGGCTGGCCCGCCTGCGGCACAGAGACCGCCACAGCCTCTGTCGGGCGGGCGCGTGTGCCCGTGGTGGCGGTTCCGTTCGCTTCATCGCGAAGGCGCGTCGTGACCCCGACCGCGTCGACCGGCGCCGCGACCTGCGTCCGCGGATGCTCACCGGCGATCGTGAACATCGCCGCAGGCGCGCGCTCGCACAGCCCGAGACACGGCGAGCGAAGCCACGTCGTCATGCCGGCGGTATCGGGCTCGCCGGCCGGTCCAAGTGTCCGCTCGAGGTCGGCCGTTAGCTCCGTGGCGCCGGCGAGCCGGCAGGCGATGTCGTCGCAGACGTGCGCGACGATCGGCGGCCGCGCCTTCGTCGCAAACAGCGCGTAGAACGTCGCAACTCCATATGCCTCGGCCGGCGGGACGCTGAGGCGGCGGCAGACGTAATTGAGCGCTGGCTGGCTGATCCAGCCGATCCGTGACTGGATGGCGTGGAGTGCCGGGATCAGCAGATCGCGATGGGATCGTGCGTCGTGCCCGCCGCGGGCGACGTGCCCTTCGGTCTTCGGGTCACGAGCGCCGCCCCGCCACGCCGATTCGGCCGGCCCGAGGAGCGCATCCACCGCCGCTCGCTCGGCGGGCGACGCAAGCGGCCCGATGACGTGGAGGTCCATCGCCTGAGTTTAGCCATCCTGATGCTTCAGCCAGCGACGCGGGCGACCCACGCTCGAGCGATCGGGTGGAGGGAAGCGTAGGCATCCCAGGTTCCGCGCGCCCAGCCGTCGACCGCGGCGCGGTGATCGGTGAGGTCCGTCGCCGCGCGGACCGCGGCGATCGTCAGTGGCCCGCGAGCCTCGGGGAGAGGCGGCTTCTCCAGCTCCGGTCGGCGACTGAGCCAGCGCTGAATCGCGGCGTTGAGCTCCTCCTCGCGGCCGCGGTGCTCGACCGCGATGCAGAGGCCGGTGAGATGCGCCGCCAACGAGGTCACGGAGGCACAGTAACGCTCTGGGTGTTGGAGACAGTAGGTATCGACGACCATCCGGCGCCGAGCCGCGAACCGGATGTCGGCGTACTCGCGCGCCGACTCGTCGTCGAAGATCGCCTGACAGCCCTCGACGCCGCCCTCGACGATGAGGCCGCAACCGGAGCATGGCGTCCCGTTGGCCGGCGCCTCGTCGATCGGCGTCGACGTGGCAGCCGGGCG
>JANMPL010000399.1:0-4597 GCA_031369845.1 Chloroflexota bacterium | reverse complement strand
CTTGATCTTGGAGTCCGGGATCGGCAGCTGGATGCGGTCGCGGAAGATCTTCAGCTCCGCCTCGGACAACTTCTTCGCCTGGTGGGTGATGTTGCGAGCCTCGACGCCTGGCCCAAGGGTCCAGCCCTTGACGGTCTTGGCGAGGATCACGGTCGGCGCGCCGGTGGACTCCGTCGCCGCTTTGTAGGCCGCGAAGACCTTGCGGTAGTCGTGGCCGCCGCGGCGGAGCCTCGCGAGGTCATCGTCCGAGAGGTGCTCGACGAGCTTGCGCAGCCGCGCGTCGGGACCGAAGAAATGGTCGCGGATGTAGGCGCCGCCGGCGACCGAGAACTTCTGGAACTCGCCGTCGAGCGTCTCGTTCATCTGCTGGACGAGCAGGCCGTCCACGTCGCGGGCGAGGAGCTCGTCCCATTCCCGGGCCCAGATCACCTTGATGACGTTCCAGCCTGCGCCACGGAACGTCGATTCCAGTTCCTGGATGATCTTGCCGTTGCCGCGAACGGGGCCGTCGAGGCGCTGGAGGTTGCAGTTGATCACGAACGTGAGGTTGTCGAGGCCTTCGCGTGAGGCCAGGCTCAACGCCCCGAGCGACTCGGGCTCGTCGGTCTCACCGTCGCCGAGGAACGCCCAGACCCGCGAGCCGGACGTGTCGAGCTCGCCGCGGTTCTGGAGGTAACGGTTGAAGCGGGCCTGGTAGATCGCGCTGATCGGCCCGATGCCCATCGAGACCGTCGGGTATTCCCAGAAGTCCGGCATCAGCCGAGGGTGGGGGTACGACGGCAGGCCCTGACCCGGCACCGTCTCGCGCCGGAAATGATCGAGCTGGTCCTCCGTCAAGCGGCCCTCGAGGAACGCTCGAGCGTAGATCCCGGGCGCTGCGTGGCCCTGGTAGAAGATCTGGTCGCCCGCCTGGTCGTTGTCCTTGCCCCGGAAGAAGTGGTTGAAGCCGACCTCGTACAGGCTCGCTGCCGACGCATACGTCGCAAGATGTCCGCCGATCCCCGAGTAGCGGCTATTGGCCCGTAGGACCATCGCGACGGCGTTCCAGCGAATGATCCGCCGAATGCGGAGCTCGAGTTGCTCGTCGCCGGGGAAGAACGGCTCCTGCTCCGGGCTGATCGTGTTGATGTAGCGGGTCTGGGTCAGCGGGGGCAGCCCGACATGGAGCTGCCGCGCGCGCTTGAGCAGCTTGTAAACAAGAAACCGCGCGCGACTCTCGCCCTCCTGCTCGACGAGCTGGTCGAACGAGGCGAGCCATTCCGAGGTCTCGTCCGGATCGATGTCCGGTAGCTGATGCTTGAATTCGTCGAAGTACATCGGGGCCTCGTGTCGGATTGTCGGTCAGGCGGGCTCGAGCCGAAGGGTCGTATCGAGGATCTCCGGTTTGACCATGGCCCTGGACGCCGGGTCGTCGCCGTACTTGCGCAGGAAGCCGGTGCTCGCCCGCTCGATCGCATCCGGGTCGGTGGCCGGGATGGCCGTCGCCGGCAGGCGCTTGCCGTCGACGTGGATCGCGACCGCGGGATTCGCGGCGACGTCTTTGAACCAGCGCGACCCCGCCCCGCGGTAGGTACGGACGAAGACCTCACCATCGTCTACGACCACCCAGATGACGGTCAGCCTCGCGGCCTTGTCGGGCGCCTGGGTCTCGATCTCGATCTCCTGCGTGCCGTCGAGCAGGTCGAGATCGCCGGTCGAGAAGCTCATGAGGCCAGCGTAGCCGATCGCGTCGGGCGGTGGCGCCGGCGGGCCAGGCGAGCCCGTGATTCGTGCGCGGCACGTTCACGATCCGGCCACATTGATATGCCCATGTAACGGTTTTGCAATGTCGCACCGGATTGGGCGCGACGGCGCGGCACCGACGATGGGCGCCAGATCGCCCCCTTAGCGACATGCCTTCAAATGCCGAGGCGCTCGGCCACCAAATGGAGAAACCACCATGACCCACGATCACGATACGGTCATCGTCGAGAAGGGCGGCGGCTCCGGAATGGGAGCCATCCTCGCCGTCATCGGCGTCATCGTCCTCCTCGCCGCGGTCTGGTACTTCGCCCTCGGGCCGGGTTCCTCGCCGTCGACTACGAACAACACCAATAACAACACGGTGAACCCACCGGCCGTCTCCGCTCCTCCGGCCTCGTAGACGGGCGTTCATCGACCAGTCAGTATCAGTGCCCTGAAGAGAGAGGTGTGGCGTGGGTACACAGCCATTGGTGCTCGTCGCGGATGACGAGCCGCGGATCACGAAGCTGGTTTCTATCGCACTGAGCGAAGAGGGCTTCCGGGTCGTGACCGCGACCGGAGGCGAGGACGCCCTCGCCAAGGCCGAGGAGGTTCGCCCGGACATCGTCCTCCTCGACATCGTGATGCCGGACCTCGACGGGATCGAGGTCATGCGCCAGCTGCGCGAGCAGCGGCCCGTGCCGGTGATCCTCCTGACGGCCAAGGGCGCGACCGCCGACAAGGCGAAGGGTCTTGACCTTGGCGCCGACGACTACATCGCCAAGCCGTTCCACCCGGACGAGCTGGCCGCCCGCGTCCGAGCGGTCATCCGGCGATCGTCGGGCGTCGAGCCCGGTGCCGGTGTCCTGGCCTTCGACGACATCGAGATTGATCTCGAACGACGGATGGTCCGACGAAATGGCGAGCTCGTTCAGCTGTCGCGGACCGAGTGGCTGCTCCTGCAACACCTCGCGACTCACCCGGGCAAGGTCGTCCTCCATACCGAGCTCCTGACGAAGGTCTGGGGCCCTGAATATCGGGACGACCTCCAGTACCTCCGGGTCTGGATCAGCCGGGTCCGCCGGAAGCTCGGCGCGAAGCCGGGCGAGCCGGGTCGGATCAAGACGTTCCAGGGGATCGGCTACCTGCTCGACGTCGACGGGCCGGGCCAGGCGACGCGTGGTGGCGGTGACGCCGCGGAGGCCGCTTCCAAGGCGCCCGAGGCGAGTCCCGCCAAGCGCCCGAGGGACGAGGCGGCCCCGGTCGCCTGATCTATCGGATCGACAATCGTTACCAACTTGCAAGGCGCCCGAACGGGCGCCTTGTTCGTTGACGGGGTAGCGCGGTCCACGCTTGAGCTCCGCCAAACAGCGGATGCGCCCGCCAACCGGCGGACGCTCGGATGGGAGGCAACAACCATGACCTACGACGAAAAAACGGTGGTCCACCGGGACGGCGACGATGACCCCGCCAGTGACCAAAGCACCGCGGTGACGAGCCGGACCGTCAAGATGCGCCCGAGCGGCGGTGCATTCGCCGGACGGATCGTCATCTTCATCTTCGGGATCATCCAGGCGCTGATCCTCCTGCGGATCGTCCTGCTCCTGCTGGACGCCCGGGAAGGCAATGACCTGGTGTCCTTCATTCTCAATGCGAGCCAGGTCTTCGTCGGGCCCTTCGAGGGCATCCTGCGGACCGATGCGCTCGCGAAAGCCGGCTCGATCTTCGACCTCGCGGCCGTCCTCGCCCTCGTCGGCTGGACGATCCTCGAGGCGATCATCCTCGCGGGAGTCGGCGTCTTCCGGCGCGAGCCCGCCTGACCCAGCCCTCCCTCCTCAGAGGCGGCGGCACCGTCGCGGGGCCGCCGCCTCACTATGTTCGCCACCTGCGGTAGCGTTGTCGGGGTGCAGCGCTATGACCCGCATACGGCCCTGATCGTCGTCGACGTCCAGAACGACTTCGCCGATCCCGCCGGTGGGTTGTCGGTGGCGGGCGGCGATGCGATCGTGCCGACCGTGAATGCCGAGATCGCCTCGGCGTCGGCCGCTGGCGCCTTCGTCGCCTACACGCAGGACTGGCACCCGCCGTCGACCCCGCATTTTGCGAAGGACGGCGGCATCTGGCCCGTTCACTGCGTCGCGGGGACGTGGGGCGCCGAGCTTCACCCGGATCTCCTCGAAGTCGAGGGCGGTCGCGTCCGCAAGGGCGTCAACGGCGAGGACGGCTATTCCGGATTCACGATGCGGGACGCCCAGACCGGCGAGACGATCCCGACCGAGCTGGAGGACCTCCTCCGGGCGCGCGACATCGAGCGGGTCGTGGTCTGCGGCCTCGCGACCGACTACTGCGTGAAGGCGACCGCGATCGATGCTGCGACGCTCGGGTTCGAGACCTCGCTGTTGCCCGACGCCGTGCGGGCCGTCGACCTCAACGCGGGTGACGGCGACCGCGCGATCGCCGCGATGCGCGACGCCGGCGTCGCGGTCGCCGAACCGCTACCGCGCTGACCGCATGCAGGTCCATCTGGTCGACGCGACATACGAGCTCTTCCGGGCGCACTATGCGCCGCGGCCCGACGTCCGCGGGACGAACGGCACGATCCTGTCGGGCGTGTCGGGGCTGTGCGACCAGCTCCTCTATCTCCTGCGTGAGGAGGGCGCGACGCATCTCGGTTGCGCGACCGACCGGGTCATCGAGTCCTTCCGCAACGACCTCTACCCGGGCTACAAGTCGAGTGCGGGCATGCCGCCGGAGCTGCTCGCCCAGTTCCCGATCGCCGAGGCGGCCATCGAGGCCCTCGGGATCGTGCTCTGGCCGATGGTCGAGTGGGAGGCCGACGACGCGATCGCGGCGGCGGCCGAGCGCTTCGGCGCCG
>JANMPL010000396.1:0-1748 GCA_031369845.1 Chloroflexota bacterium | reverse complement strand
TTCCTGTTGCGCCCCGATCGAGTCATGACGATGGCGGACTAGCCCTGACCAGGCCGAAGCCGTTGCCTTCGGGCAACACATGAGCGGAAGCGAGACGTAGGGACTAGTCCGGAGTAGTACTGTTCGGCATCAGAGTCGCGTGCCAAAGAGGGGGTCCCTGTCCTTGCCCGCTCGTCAGAACAGGAACGTGCCGTCACGCCTCCGGCGCAGCCGGGCCCTGGTAGTAGCTTCGTGCTTGACGATGCTCGCGCAGGCCTTGCCGATGGCGGCCCCCGGCTGGGCACTGGCCGCGGTCATCGAGCCGGGATTCCAGGTCGCCACCATCGCCAGCGGGCTCAACAGCCCGACCGCGTTGGCAATCGCTCCCGATGGCCGCATTTTCGTCACGGAGCTCGCGGGCATTGTCAAGGAGTTCGACAGCGCGAGTGACTCCACGCCCACGACCGTCGTCGACCTCTCGACCCAGGTCCACCAGGTCGCCGATCGCGGGCTCCTCGGGCTCGCCGTTGATCCGCAGTTCCCCGCTCGACCCTACATCTACGTTGCATACATCGTCGACGCGCCGCCGGGCGGAACGGCCCCCTTCTACAACGACAGCTGCCCCCTCTCGCCGAGCGGCGCCAAGGATGGCTGCCCGGCGACCGGACGACTTTCCCGGATCACGGTGGGCACGGACAACAAGATCGTCGGCTCCGAATTCGTCCTCATCGGGGGCGGCTTCTGGTGCCATCAGCAGCAGTCCCACGCGGTCGATCACATCGCGTTCGGGCCTGACGGGGCCCTCTATGTCAGCGCGGGCGAAGGAGCGACCGCCAGCTTCACCGATTGGGGCCAGCACAGCGGCGCACCGGACGCGATCGTCGCGCCGAACGCCTGCGGCGATCCGCCGGCCGCCGCGGGCACGCCCCTGAGCCTCCCCACGACGGAGGGTGGAGCGCTGCGGGCCCAGGATCTGCGAACGAGCGGTGACACGGCGCAGGGCAGCGGGGCGATCATCAGGGTCAACCCCGACACAGGCGCCGCCATGCCGGACAACCCGCTCGTCGGGAACGGCGTGCCCAGCGACGACCGCCACGTCGCCTACGGTTTCCGCAATCCCTACAGGTTCACGTTCCGTCCCGGCACGAACGAGCTCTGGGTGGCCGACGTCGGCTGGAACACGTGGGAGGAGCTCAACCGAATCCCGGATCCTCGCGACGCGGTCGTCGAGAACTTCGGCTGGCCGTGCTACGAGGGGACTCCTCGGCAGGCGGGCTGGGACAACCTGAACGTCAATATGTGCGAACAGCTTTACGCCGCCGGCACCTCTGCCGTGACCGCGCCGTACTGGTCGTATCGCCACGATGCCCCGCCCGATCCCACTCGCTGCAGTAACGGCGGGGGCGCCCTCACGGGTATCGCGTTCGCCGGCCCTCCCTACCCGGTTGCCTACCACGGCGGCCTCTTCGCCGGAGACTACGTTAAGGGCTGCATCTGGGCGCTTATGCCGGGCGCGAATGGCCTGCCCGATCCCAGCAATATCAAGACGATCCTGACCGGTGTCTACCCGACCGACATCGAAGTCGGGCCCGACGGGCACGTCTTCTATACCGACATCTCGGCCGGCACGCTCAGCCGGCTCGACACGTTCGGCGGGAACCAGCCACCGATCGCCCGATTCAGCGCGACGCCGCCGTATGGCGCGACACCGCTTGCCGTTCAGTTCGACGCGTCAGCCACGACCGACGACGGTCCGTTCTCCGGCCTGA
>JANMPL010000373.1:0-7063 GCA_031369845.1 Chloroflexota bacterium | reverse complement strand
ACAACCAGAACACCCCGTACAACGCGGAGCGTATCACCGCGAAGTTGGTGGCGGCGGCGGCCAACGCACCGACGACGCCCGGCGCCGACGACATTCTCTTCCGGCGCGGCATCTTCTCCATCCCGGACATCCTGTGCAATGCGGGCGGCGTCACCGTCTCGTACTTCGAATGGGTGCAGGACCTCAACCGCGACCACAGGAGCGAGACCGAGGTCAACACCAAGCTGCACGAGATAATGACCAAGGCGTTTGCCGAAACGCTGGAGATCGCCCTGCGCGAGGGCGTGCACATGCGCCTCGCGGCATATCTGCTGGCAGTCCAGCGCGTCGCCGACGCGACCTCGATGCGCGGCCTCTACCCGTAGGCCTCGCGCCCTCGGCCGCCCTCGCCCGGGAATCTCTCGCCTGTCCGGGTGATGCCGTTCGTCGCATCATTCCGGGGATCGGACCAACACCGCGGCGATGTAACTCGCGGCGCCACACCGCGCGGCGCCACACCGCGTGGCGCCAGACCGCGTGATGCAACCAACGGCATCGCGAGCGGACAGAGGTGATTTTCGGCGCGGCCGCGACCCTTGGCGCGCGCGGAGTTCGGCCCGAACCGGGTGCTACCATCCGCCGCATGCTCGATCACGAAGAGAAGTTCCTGTTCAAGGAGGAGATCCTCCACCTCGCGAACGCGGTGGCGGAGCCCGGAATCCTCGATAACGTCGAGGACCTCCTGACCGACGTCATCACCAGCCCGCGCTTCGACTCCGAGGTCTTCACCCTCGAGCGGAGCCTGCAGGTGATGCTCGGGCCGCGTGCAGGAACGACCCTGGTTGGGCTGCTCACGGTGGCACCGGAGGTCTTCGACGAGGTCGCCGAGGTCCGGATCCCGTCCGAGGTTCACGAGCGCCTCGTCGCCTGGCGGGCCCGATTCGGACTGGCGATCGACAACGCGCTGAACTTCCTCAACAACCCCGACGGGATCCAGGGCCACAACTTCGCGACGCAGGTCGCCCATGTCGAGGAACGCCGCGTCCTCCAAGGCCGCCTGACGCTCGTGCGCTACAACAACGAGCCCCAATTCTTCGTGGCCGACGCGAGTGTGTTCCTCGGCCTCGTCTCCGACATCATGGAGCGGCTGGGGCCGTATCTCGAGCCGGACGCGATCGACGCCGAGACGGTCGGACGCCTGAAGGACGCGATCGCGCTCATCGAGCGCAAGACGACCGCTCGCGGCTGAGGTCTCGCGGCTAGACAGTGCGCCAGCTCTACCTCGCGGCCACGGGCCAGAACCGCGGCAAGACCACGGCGGCCCTCGGCTTGCTCGACGGGTCCGTCCAATCGGGGCTGCACACCGGCTTCATGAAGCCCGTCGGCCAGCGAACGGTCATCGAGGATGGAGTGCCGGCCGACGAGGACGCCGTCCTCATGAAGTCGGTCTTCGGCCTCGCCGAGCCCTACCCGGTGATGAGTCCAGTCCACATCCCCCGCGGCTTCACGAAGTCGTACATCGCCGGCGACGTTGTCGAGGACCTTGGAGCGAGGGTCCGCGAGGCGCACGCGACGTTCCGCGACCACGAGATGCTGCTCATCGAGGGGACCGGCCACGCTGGCGTCGGGGCGGTGATCGGGCTGTCGAACGCGGTCGTGGCGCGGATGCTCGGCACCCCGGCGGTGATCATCAGCGAGGGCGGCGTCGGCCGGCCGATCGACGAGATCGTCCTCAACGCCTCGCTCTTCGCGGCCCACGGCGTCGAGGTCGCGGGGGCGATCGTCAACAAGGTCGATCTCGACGCGCAGCCCGGCATCACCAAGGTGCTCGAGCGTGGCCTCGCCCGCCACGGCGTACCGCTTCTCGGCGTCCTCCCGGTCCGGCCAATCCTTTCGAACCCGACGCTGGCGATGATCCTCGAGGGCGTCCACGGCGAGACGATCCATCCAGGACCCGATCTCGACCGGGTGATCGACGGCGTCGCGATCGGGGCGATGGAGGCGGGCCACATGCTCGAACGGGTCGGGCCGGGTACCCTGGTGATCGTGCCGGGTGATCGAGAGGACGTGATTCTCACGCTGACGAAGGCCCACTTCGCGGAGCGGCTCCGCACCGCCAACGCCGCCGTTGCGGCGCGGATCGCGGCGATCGCCGCCGCGGCGACGAACGAGGGTGCAGCGTCGGTCGCCGGCCACGAGGGCGCCGCGGTCGGGCTCGTGCTCACCGGTGGCTATCGGCCGCGGGCGTCCGTTCTCGATGCCATCCGAGAGGCCGACATCTTCGCGACCCTCGTCTCGGAGGACACGTACGTCGTCGCCTCGGCAGTCCACGACCTTCTCGTCAAGACCCATGCCGCTGACCGCGAGAAGATCGCGCTCATCAAGGCCCTCGTCGCCGATCACCTCGACATCGACCGGATCCTTGACGTCGCGCGCGAGCCCACCATCCAGGCCTGAGCGCGGCGTTCACGATTGGCCGGGGGCGACCGTCCCTCTCCGCGTCATGAACCGGGCGAGCCGCCAGAACAGCGCCACGACGATGAGGACAATGATCGCGACCGGCAACCCGACGATCCCGAGCCAGATCGCGCTCGAGGCGGCAGCCTGTCCAAGGCTGATGAGCGTGCCAGTAGCCCGGTCGGCGTCGGTTGCCGGATCCCAGCCCCGCCGAACCTCTTCGGTCGCCGGCGTCGCCGGCAGGCTGAAGACGACGGTCAGGGTGGCGTACGCCGCCCGCTCCTCGAGGAGCGCCTTCTCGGCAACGAGCCGCTCGATCTCGCCGCGCACCGTCGTCAGCTCGCCCTGGACCGCGAGGACATCGGCGATCTTCGTCGCCTGGCCCATGATCGACTGGAGGGCGGCCTCGCTGGCGCGGAGGTTCGTGATCCGGGCCCCAAGATCGACGACCTGGGCCGTGACGGCCTCCGTTTCGACCTGTTGGCCACGGATCTCAGACGCGAGGCCGCGGATCCCGTCGAGCGCCTCGTCCCAGCGGTTCGCCGGAATGCGATAGACGGCCGATGCGCTCGCCTGCTCGTCGGACGCGGACTCGTCCGAAGCGCTGACATAGCCGCCCAGGGCGAGCATCCTCGTCCGGGCCGATGCGACGGCGGCGGCGAGGTCGCCGACCTCGATCTCGATGTGGCCCGTGCGGATGATCAGGAGCTCCGGCAGGGCGGCTGCCCCGCCGGCGTCAGCGACCTGTTCACCCTCGCCGGCGGGAGTGCCAGTGTCCTGTTGTCCGCTCGCCGGGTCGCCGCCCTCGCTTCCCGTCCCGATCGCGCTGCCAACGGTCGACAGGATCGCCGACGTTTGCCCGCCCATGAGGGTGAGAGCGCCAAACAGCACCACGACCGCCACAACCACCACGGCCGCGGGGCCGCGCCAACCAAGATCTTCGGTGTCCATGCCACGACCGTACGGCCGCCCTCGGCCGACGACCAGCGATGATTCCCCTGAATCAGGAGGCGTCCGCCAGCACCTCGTTGTCGATGAGGCGCGTCTCGCCGAACCGTACGGCGAGCGAGAGAAGCGCCGGTCCGTCGACGCGGTCCAGCTCGGCCAGCGTCAGTCCGTCGGCGACCGAGACGTAATCGGGCTTGGCGAGCGGCACCTCGGCGAGCGCCTCGCGCATCGCCTCCCGTAGTCGGTCGCCGGATCGTTCGCCGGCTTCCCAGCGGGAGCGCGCCGCGAGCAGGGCGCGACGGAGAACGGGGGCCGCGGCTCGCTCCGCCGGCGAGAGGTGGACGTTGCGGGACGAGAGCGCGAGGCCGTCCGGCTCTCGGACGGTCGGGCAGGCGATCACCTCGGTCGGGATCGCGAGGTCGCGGGCCATCTGGTGGATGACCATCACCTGCTGGGCATCCTTCTGGCCGAAATACGCCCGCTCGGCGCCCACGAGATCGAACAGGATCGCGACGACGGTCGCGACACCATCGAAGTGCCCCGGGCGGGCGGCGCCCTCCAGCGGCCCGGCAACCGTTCCGACCGAGACGGTGGTGTCGAAGCCGGGCAGGTAGATCTCCTCGACCGGCGGGGCGAAGACGAGATCGATGGCCTCCTCCTCGACGATCGCGAGGTCTCTCGCTTCGTTGCGGGGGTAGCGCTGGTAGTCGGCGGCCTCGTTGAACTGGCGCGGGTTCACGAAGATCGTGACGATCGTCGTCGCGTTGTCGGCTAGGGCGCGCTCCATGAGCGAGCGATGGCCGTCGTGGAGCCAGCCCATCGTCGGTACGAGTCCGAGCGGCCGCGGAACCGCGGCGAGCGCGTCGCGAAGCTCTGCCCGGGTGCGGAGAACGTTCAACGAGCCGCGACGAACGTCAGAGGTCGCGATCGAGGGGAATCCCGCCGGCGGGGATGTCGGAGGCCCGCGCGCCGGCTGACGCATCGAGCTTCGATCGGCCCAGGACCTCGTCGAGGATGCTGTCGTCCATCAGGACCGTCTGCTCCGGACCCGGGAACGAGCCCGCCGCGACGTCGCTCTCGTATGCCCGCACGGCCCCGAGGATCGTCTCTCGCAGGTTCACGTACGGCTTGGCATGCTTCGGTTGCCACGTCTCGAGGCCGAGTAGGTCGGTGATGATCTGGACCTGGCCGCTGCATCCGGGCCCCGCCCCGATCCCGATCGTCGGGATCCGGAGGCGCTCTGTGATCGCCGCGGCGAGCTGCTCTGGGACCAGTTCGAGGACAATCGAGAAGGCACCCGCCTCCTGGACCGCGCGGGCGTCGTGGAGCAGCGCCCGGGCCTGCTCGCCGCTCTTCCCCTGGACCCGGAACTTGCCGATCGCATTCGCTGACTGCGGCGTCAGCCCGATGTGGCCCATGACCGGGATCCCGGCCCGCACGAGCGTCTCGATGACCCGCACGCTCCGGACGCCACCCTCGACCTTGACGGCCTGGACGCCCGCGTCGTGGATGAAGCGACCGGCGTTCCGGAGTGCGTCCTCCGGCGTCGCGTAGGACAGGAACGGCATGTCGCCGACGACGAGGGCGTGACGCGCCCCGCGCGTGACGGCGGCCGCGTGATGGAGCATGTCCTCCATCGTGACGCTCAACTCGTTCTCGTAGCCGAGCATTGCCCGCCCCAGCGAGTCGCCCACGAGCAGGAACGGGATTCCGGCCTCGTCGAGAAGTTTCGCCGTCGGGTAGTCGTACGCGGTGAGCATCGCGATCCGCTCGCCGTCGGCGTACATCTTGCCGATGTCGGTGAGGTTCACGCGACGGACCGCATCAGGGGTGGGGGAGGGGGTGGCGCTCATCGACCGATCTCCTGTCGCATGGGTTCAGTCTGCGTGGCGGCGTCACGCTCGTCCAGCGCACGGGCAACGCGATCGAGGAGGATGTCGGCGACCGCCCGCTTCGAGAGAAGCGGAAGCGCCTGCTCGCTGCCGTCGGCTGCGAGGATCGTGACCCGATTCGTGTCGGTCCCGAAGCCAGACCCGGCCTCCGATACGTCGTTGGCGACCAGGAGATCGACCCCCTTCCGATGGAGCTTGTCGGCGGCCCGCTCCAGCGAGCCCGTCTCCGCAGCGAATCCGACGAGGATCGGTGGCGGCGTTCGGGCCCCGGGAGCGCGGGCAACTGCGGCGGCGCCCCCGAGGATGTCGTCGGTCGGCTCGAGATCGATCGTCAGGCCCTCGCTCCGGGTCAGCTTCGTCGCGGCGGTCCGCTTCGGGCGGAAGTCAGCGACCGCGGCGGCCATCACGAGCACATCCGACGAGTCGAGGATGTCGAGGACCGCGTCCCGCATCTCGGCAGTGGTCTCGACCTGGACGATGGTTGCGTCGCCCGGAAGGGCGGCCGTGACGTGGCCGACGACGAGCGTCACGATCGCGCCCCGGTCGATGGCGGCCTGGGCGACGGCGACGCCCATCTTGCCGGTCGATCGGTTGCCGATGAACCGGACCGGATCGATCGGCTCGGCGGTGCCGCCGGCAGTGACGAGGACCCGCCGGCCGGTGAGGTCGGCCTCGCGTGGCGGCTCGATGCGGGGCGGGCGATCCGCTGCGTTCGGGGCTCGAACGGGGCGATCCGCAACTGCGTCGACCACCGCGTCCACGATCCGCGGCAGCTCCGCCAGGCGTCCGACGCTGACCAGTCCGGAGGCGAGCGGCCCGGCGTCGGGCTCGACGATCGTGTAGCCGAAGTCGTCGCGCAGCCGGCGGACGTTCTCCCGTGTCGCGGGATGCGACCACATGTCGCCATCCATCGCGGGCGCCACGACCACGGGAGCGCCGGACGCGAGGACCGTCGCAGTGACGGTGTCGCCGGCGAGGCCGTGGGCCATCGCCCCGAGCCAGTGAGCCGTCGCGGGGGCGACGACGATGGCATCGGCTGTGTCCGCGACGACGATGTGCCCGATCCGGCCATCAGGCAGGAGGGAGAGGAGGTCCGACTCGGTCGTGTGCCGGCTGAGCGCCTCGAACGTGAGCGGGGCGACGAAACGCGTAGCCGCCGGCGAGAGGAGGACGACGACGTCCGCGCCCTCCGCTTGCAGGAGCCGAAGTAGCTCGACCGACTTGTAGGCCGCGATCGAGCCCGTCACGCCGAGGGCGATGAGCCGGCCGGCGAGGCGTCCGGTCATCGGAGGAGCCCGAGCTCGAGCGGCTCGCCGCCGCTCACTTCGGCGTGGAGGATCGCCAGGCCCTTGAGCGTCAGATCCGGGTCGATCGCATCGATCCCATCCAGGGCTCGCGCCCACGGTGCCGCCGACAGACCGCCGGTCAGGATCGCCTTCACGTCGGTCGGGTCGACGCCCGCGGCATCGGCGAGCTCACGGCGGACGCGGGCGAGCAACCCCGAGGCCAGCGCCTGGTAGCCGAAGATCGTCCCCGACTGCATCGCGCTGACGGTGTCGCGGCCGATCGCCCGGTCGGGCGTGCGGAGCTCGATCCGGGGGAGCTTCGCCGTCTTCGCGGCGAGCGCTTCGAGGCCGAGCTCGAGGCCCGGCGCGATCGCCCCACCGACGTACGCACCGTCGGCCGCCACGCAGTCGAGCGTCGTGGCGGTCCCGAAGTCGACGACAACGGCCGGCGTGCCGTGGAGCCGCGCAGCGGCCAGGGCGTTGACGAGCCGGTCGGCGCCG
>JANMPL010000370.1:0-2074 GCA_031369845.1 Chloroflexota bacterium | reverse complement strand
CTCCGTTGTATATCCGGAAAGAAGCACGACGCCGACCAGCGGGTACCGATCCATCATCTGCTCGGCGAGTTCGATCCCGGACATGTTGGGCATGACGATGTCGGTCACCAGGACGTCGAAGGGCGGGGCCAGCCCGGCAGTAGCGATGGCTTCGGTCCCGTCGGCAACCGCGTGCACGTCGTAGCCCGCCCGCTCCAGGAATCGGGTGGTGATGTCGCGGACCGCCGGGTCATCCTCCACGACGAGGACTCGGCCCGCCCCGACCAGCTTCACCACCGGCACGGGTGGTCGCGCGTCAACTGCTCCCTCGACCCGAGGAAAGTAGAGCGTGAAGGCGGAGCCGTTGCCAGGTTCGGAGTCCACCGAGATGTGGCCGCCGGCCTGGGTCACGATGCCGTGGGTCGTGGCAAGTCCGAGGCTTGTTCCCCTGCCGACCGCCTTCGTCGTGAAGAACGGCTCGAACATGTGGTCGCGGGTTGTGCGATCCATCCCGACGCCGGTATCCCTGACGGCGAGGAAGACATATGAGCCAGGCGTGACGTCCGCCTGCTCGGCGGCGGTGGCATCGTCGATAACGGCGTTGCCGCTCTCGATCGTCACCGTCCCGCCCTCGGGCATCGAGTCGCGAGCGTTGACGACGAGGTTGACGAGGATCTGATCGATCTGGCCTCCGTCGGCACAGATGTGACCGGCGCCAGGGTCGAGACTCACGATCAGCCGCAGGTCCTCACCGATGAGCTGGCGGACCATCGGCTCGATCTTGGTCACGGCGGCATTGACGTCGAGCACGTTCATCGTGACGATCTGGCGCCGGCTGAACGCGAGGAGCTGGGCGGTGAGCGCGGTCGCCCGCTCGGCGGTGTGGCTGATCTCGGTGACGCTCAACAGCAGGCGGTCTGGATCGAGACGGGCCGCATCCTTCGAGCCGAGATCCTGCGAGAGGAGCTCGGCGTAGCCGTGGACCGCGAAAAGTAGGTTGTTGAAGTCGTGCGCAATTCCGCCGGCGAGCCGGCCCAGCGATTCGACCTTCTGTGCCTGGAGAAGCTGATTTTCTGCGGCTTTGCCCGCGTCCTCCATCGTCTTGCGCTCGATGGCGTAGCGCAGCGCACGAAGGAGCCCGTGGCTGTCGATCTGGCCCTTGATGAGGTAGTCCTGCGCGCCCTGTTGCAGGGCTTGGACGGCCAGCGACTCGTCGTCGAGGCCGGTCAACACGACCAGGGCAACGTGGGGCGCCGCAGCGTGGGCGCGCCTCACCGCTTCGAGGCCCTGGGCGTCCGGCAACCCGAGGTCGAGCAGGATGATGTCGACTGGACGCTCGGCCAGGTGCTTCTCGGCGTCGACCATGCACGCGACATGCGTCAGCTCGGTGTTGTGCGAGTCCCCCTCGTTGAACATCTCGCGGAGCAGCCGAGCGTCTCCGGGATTGTCCTCTACGACCAGGAGAAGCCTCCTGATCGCCTGCTCGTCCGGGTCGCGAACGTCGGCGTCCGATTCCCGGATTGATGCGGCTCCGTCACCATTTCGATCGTCTCTGGACACAAGTTCCCCAGGGCCGGCGCCGCGGGCGCACGGCTAAGCGCGGATAGGCCGCGTCCCGAAGTCAACCTACGCTCGCCCAGATGGCGACCGCATCTATGAAAACCCTGCGTACTTGCCATTGGGAGCGAGCAGCCGGCCTTAGTGAGGCACAACCCGACGGGCTCGTTCGAGGATTGGAATCCGAACGTGAGTTGTCGCGGGACGGGCGATCCCGCCTGAGGAAGCGCCACCCGGATCAGGGATCGGGCCTCTTCCGATGCCGTCGCCAGAGGGTGACGACTCGAGGTGGCTCGATCTGCGCACGGTCATGTCGGTCCGTTTTCCGCCGGGTCTGGCAGTCTTAGCGGCGATGACGACACAACGTCGGAGCAGCAACGTCTCGCGCCGCGTCCCGCTCTCGCATCGACGGGCACTCATCGCTCGCCATACCCGACTCCAGCCGGTCGACGGCGTCGCCGGGGTTCGCCTTCACCTGGCCGACGACGCGGGGCCGGTCTGGCGCGCCACGGAAGCGGCTTTGGGCATCACCGTTGCA
>JANMPL010000339.1:0-1982 GCA_031369845.1 Chloroflexota bacterium | reverse complement strand
CTGTATGCCGAGGCGGCCGATCGCCTGCTCGCCGCCGACATGGCCTATCCCTGTTACTGCACGCCCGACGAGCTCGACGCCGATCGGAAGGCGCAGGAGGCCGCCAAGCTGCCGCCTCGCTACGTCGGCCGCTGCGCGAACCTGACTCCGGAGGAGCGGGCCGCCCGCGAGGCGGAGGGTCGCCCGGCCGCACTCCGGTTCCGGGTCGGCGAGGGTCTGGTGGGCTTCGACGACATCGTCCGAGGCAATGTCGAGTTCGATGTCGCCAACCTGGGCGGCGACTTCGTCATCGTGCGCGGCGACGGCTCGCCGCTCTACCACTTCACGGTCGTCGTCGACGACGCGGCGATGGAGATCAGCCACGTCATCCGCGGCGAGGACCATCTCTCGAACACGCCCAAGCACATCCTCCTCTTCCGCGCCCTCGGCTATCCGGAACCACTGTTCGCCCATCTGCCGCTCATCCTCAACCCGGACCGGACGAAGATGAGTAAGCGCAAGAGCCAGACGGCGGTCTCGGACTACATCGCCGAGGGCTTCATCCGCGAGGCGCTCGTCAACTACCTCGCCCTGCTCGGCTGGGCGACCGGGACGGAGGAGGAGGTGCTGTCGATCGACGAGATCGTCAAGCGTTTCGAGCTGACCGACGTCCACAAGGGCGGCGCCGTCTTCGACCGCGAGCGGCTCGAGTGGCTCAACGGCCAGTGGATCCGGCGGCTCGACCCGGACGACCTCGTCGACCGGCTTCGCCCGTTCGTCCAGGCGGACCTGGCCGCTGGCCGGATCGATCGCATGCCGTCGGACGACGAGCTACGCACCCTGCTGCCGATCATCACCGAGCGTCTCCCGACCCTCGGCGTCATCGGCGACCTGGTCGGGTTCCTGTGGCTCGCGGAGCTGAGCTACGACCAGGCTCTTCTGGTCCCGAAGCGTTGGGACATCGCCACCGCGCGCGAGGGGCTCCAGGGCGCTCGCGAGGTCATCGCCGAAGCCGGTCGCGTGTCATTCGAGGCCGAGGAGCTCGAACCGCCGCTGCGTGCTCTGGCCGAGGAACGTGGCTGGAAGGCGGGCGACCTGTTCATGGCGATCCGGGTCGCGGTCACGGGCCGGACGGCGACACCGCCGCTTTTCGACACGCTCGTTGCGCTCGGCACCGAGCGGACGCTGGAACGACTGGATCGTGCCCTGGATCTGATCGGAGGGACCTGATGCGACGCGAGGACGTCCAGATCTGGCTCGACCGCTACATCGCGGCCTGGTCGAGCTATGACGAGGCCGCCATCGGCGACCTGTTTGCGGAGCAGGTGGAATATCGCTATCAACCCTGGGCGGACCCGGTCGTCGGTCGAATGGCCGTGGTCGCGGACTGGCTGGCGAACAAGGACGAGCCCGGGACGTGGGCCGCGCACTACGACGTGTGGTCATTCGACGGCGAGCGGGCCGACGCGATCGGCGAAAGCCGCTACACGAACCCGGACGGCTCGTTCCGGACGCGCTACTACAACCACTTCGCACTGCGCTTCGATGGACACGGGAAGTGCGTCGAGTTCGTCGAGTACTTCATGGAGCTGCCCGAGAGGCTGCGCGAGGGTCGCTGAGGGGTGCCGTCCGCCCTCCCCTGATCGGCGGCCTTCGGCCCATCGCCCAACGCCGCCAATGCCCCGTTAACATCGGCCGCTATCCTGAACGGCAGATGGCACGAACAATCCTGGTCGTCGACGACGAGCCGACCCTGCGCGAGGCGCTGGTGGACGCACTCGAGGCCGACGGATTCCGGGTCGTGGCGGCGGCCGATGGCCGCGAGGCGCTGACCCAGTTCCGTGCCGAGCGTCCGGACCTCGTCCTGCTCGACCTGATGCTCCCCGAACTGTCGGGCATCGAGGTCTGTCGCATCATCCGGGCAGAGTCGGGCGTGCCCATCGTCATGCTGACGGCGAAGGATTCCGAGCTCGACAAGGTCGTCGGGCTCGAGCTCGGCGCCG
>JANMPL010000239.1:0-18503 GCA_031369845.1 Chloroflexota bacterium | reverse complement strand
CCGTCGCCGGCAGCCCGACCGATTGGATCGCTCAGCCGCGCTGGTCGCCCGATGGCGTCCTCCATTTCGTGGCCGAGCCGACCGGCTGGATGAACATCCACCGGCTCGTCGATGGCCAGGCGGAACTCGTCGAGGGGCTCGACGCGGAGTTCGCCCCGCCGGACTGGCTGTTCGGGTTTTCGAGCTATGGGTTCCTGCCGAGCGGAGCGATCATGGCGATCGGCCGATCGGGCGCTCAGGACCGGCTCTACCGGCTCGGGCCGGAGCCCGGGCGTATCGACGTCATCGACGCCCCGTTCACCGAGATGGCAAGCCTGGCCGTCGACGGCGACCGTGTCGTCCTTCGGGCCGCCTCGCCGACGAGTCCATCTGCGATCGTCGAGCTGGATCCCGAGAGCGGCGCATGGACCGCGCTGCGACAGTCCATGTCAACGACCTTCGACCCGGCGGACATCGCCGCGCCTAAACCCGTCGAGTTTCCGACGACCGGCGACCGGACGGCATTCGGCCTCTTCTATCCGCCCCACAACCAGGCGTTCCGCGGCCCCGACGGGGATCGGCCGCCGCTGATCGTCACGAGCCACGGCGGCCCGACCGCGGCCGCCACGGCGGCCTTCCAAGTGGCCACGCAGCTGTTCACGAGTCGTGGCTTCGCCGTCCTCGACGTCGACTATGGGGGAAGCACCGGCTACGGTCGCGACTACCGCAAGCGCCTCGAGGGCGAATGGGGTGTCGTCGACCTCGACGACTGCGTCAACGGCGCCCGCGGTCTCGTCGCGGAGGGGCTCGTCGACGGGGAGCGGCTCGCGATCCGGGGCGGCAGCGCCAGCGGTTACACGACGCTCTGTGCCGTGACGTTCAGCGAGACGTTCGGCGCGGGCACGAGCTACTTCGGGATCGGCGACCTGGAAACCTTCATCGCCCAGACCCACAAGTTCGAGTCCCGCTACCTCGATCGGCTGGTGGGGCCGTATCCGGAGCGCAAGGACCTCTACCACGACCGCTCGCCGCTCAATTTCACGGACCAGATCTCGTGTCCGGTGCTGATCCTTCAGGGCGCCGAGGACCGGATCGTCCCTCCGGCCCAGGCTGAGCAGATCGTCGACGCGCTCTTCGAGAAGCACCTGCCGCACGCCTACCTGCTGTTCCCCGGCGAGGACCACGGCTTCCGGTCGGCCGAGACCATCGTCCGCTCGTTCGAGGCGGAGCTCTCGTTCTACGGCCAGATCTTCGGCTTCCAGGTGGCGGACCAGATCGAACCGATCGTGGTCGAGTTCCTCGAGTCGGGGTAGATGGACTCGACCGCCGCCGCGAACGCGCCGATCGGTGCGATCGAGACGGTCCTCCTCCTGTTCCTCGCCGCGACCGCGCTCGCGATCGCCGCCCGCCGGATCGGCATCCCGTACCCGATCCTGCTCGTCCTCGGTGGCCTGGCCCTCGGCTTCGTCCCGGGCCTGCCCCGGATCGAGCTCGAGCCGGACATCGTGTTCCTGCTGTTCCTGCCGCCGATCCTGTTCGGTGCGGGCTACTTCACCTCGATCCGCGACTTCAAGGCGAACCTGCGGGCGATTGGCCTGCTCTCGATCGGGCTGGTCCTCACGACGATCGTCGTCGTCGCGGTCGTCGCCTACGGCCTCATTCCCGGCCTGGGCTGGCCGGCCGCGTTCGCCCTGGGCGCGATCGTGGCCCCGCCGGACGCCGTGGCCGCGACCGCGATCTTCCAGCGCCTGGGCGTCCCGCGGCGGGTCGTCACGATCCTGGAGGGCGAGAGCCTCGTCAACGACGCGACGGCGCTCGTCGCCTATCGGTTCGCGATCGCGGCGGCGATGACCGGGACATTCTCGCTCGCCCAGGCGGGCATTTCATTCGTCCTCGTCGCGGCCGGCGGCGTGGCGTTGGGCCTCCTCATCGGGATGGCCGCGGCCGCGATCCTGCGGCGGATCGACGACCCCGTCTTCTCGGTCGTGCTGACGTTCCTGTTTCCGGCCGCGGCCTACCTGCCGGCCGAGATCTTCGGGCTGTCCGGGGTCCTCTCGACGGTCGCCGCAGGGATCTACATCGGCCGGCACGCGCCGCGGTCGATGAGTTCTTCCGTCCGCATCGCCGGCACCTCCGCCTGGCAGGTCCTGCTCTTCCTCATCAACGGGACCGTGTTCATCCTCATCGGCGTCCAGCTGCCGACGGTGCTCGAGAATCTGGGGGGCCGCTCGCCGCTGGAGCTCGTCGGGCTGGCCGTCGCCATCTCACTGACCGTGATCCTCGTCCGGATCCTGTGGGTCTTCCCTGGGACCTACCTGCCGCGACGGCTGAGCGCTCGCATCCGGAGCCGCGAACCGCGGCCAGCGCCGAGGAACGTGTTCATCGTGTCGTGGGCGGGCATGCGCGGCGTCGTGTCGCTGGCTGCCGCGCTCGCGCTGCCGACCACACTCCCGAACGGGCAGCCCTTCCCGGAGCGCGACCTGCTCATCTTCCTGACGTTCGCCGTGATCCTCGCGACGCTCGTCGGCCAGGGCCTGACGCTGCCGCTCGTGATCCGCGGGCTGGGGATCGCCGCGGATGGCGGCGGTGGCCACGAGGAGTTGCACGCCCGCCAGGCCGCGGCCGAGGCCGCGGTGAGCCGGATCGAGGAGCTCGCCGCGCAATGGCCCGGTCACCTCGAGCTGATCGACGCCCTGCGTGCGCAGTACGGCCATCGGGCGAGCCACGACCAGCACCACGACGAGGCGGCCACCGACGAGGCCGAGCAGGAGCTCCTCGAGCACCGACTCATCAGAGGGTCCGTCATCGAGGCCGAACGGGAAGCGCTCCTCCGCCTGCGCGAGACCGGCGGCCTCAGCGACGACGTCTTCCGTCGGGTCGAGCGCGACCTCGACCTCGAGGAACTGCGGATGGAGGCCTAGGGATGGCCGTCGGGACTAGGACACCAGCGCCTCGAGCGCCGCGATGCCTGCGTCGACATCCCGGAAGCTCGTGGTCAAGGGCGACAGGCCGAACCGGATCGTATCGGGTGCGCGGAAGTCGGGGATCACGCGGCGCGCGATCAGTTCGGTGGTCAGCCGCCGCGCGTCCGGGTGTCGGATCGCGACATGGGCTCCCCGCCGCGCCGCATCCCGGGGGCTCCCGAGACCGAAGCCGCGCCCGGCGAGCCTGGCGTCGAAGAGCGCGATCGCGTACTCGGTGAGGGCGATGCCCTTCGCCCGGATCCGGTCGATGCCGGCCTCCGCGACCAGGGCGATGCCTTCGTCCGCGGCGGCCAGGCCGAGGATCCCGGGCGTCCCGACGAGCCACGATCGGATGCCCGGCTCCGGGTCGTAGCCCTGGCCCATCTCGAACTGGTCGCGCTGGCCGAACCAGCCCTGGATCGGATTCCGGAGCTGCCCCTGCAGCGAGCGGCGGACATAGAGCCATGCCGGCGCGCCCGGTCCGCCGTTGAGGTACTTGTAGGTACAGCCGACGGCGAGATCCACGCCCGTGCCCTCGAGGTCGACCGCGATCGACCCGGCCGAGTGGCTGAGATCCCACAACGTCAGCGCCCCCGCGTCGTGGGCAAGGCGGGTGATCGCGCCCATGTCCGCAATCGCGGCGGATCGGTAGTTGACGTGGCTGAGGGTGACGAGGGCGACGTCGCCAGGGTGTGCGGCGAGTGCGGCTTCGAGATCGGCCGGCTGGGGGCCCTCGATCTCGTCGGGATCAAGCCAGGCGATCTCGAGATCGCGCGCCCGGGCGAGCCCTTCGAGGACGTACCGATCGGTCGGGAAGTTCGGCCGGTCGGTCACGACGACGCGCCGCCCGGGTCGAGCCTGCAGGGCGGCGAGGGCGAGCTTGTAGAAGTTGACCGACGTCGAGTCACTGACGATCACCTCGCCCACCTTTGCGCCGAGGACCGCCTCCGCCAGCCGGTCACCGACGCGCAGCGGCTCGTCGAGCCAATGATCCCAGCCGCGGATCAGCTCCCGGCCCCACTCGTCGCCGACGACCCGGGCCAGCCGCTCAGCGGTCGCGGCCGGCAGCCGGCCGAGCGAGTTGCCGTCGAGATAGATCAGCTCCGGGTCGGCGATGACGAACCGCGCCCGGAAGGGGGCGAGCGGGTCGGCCGCGTCCAGGGGAGCGGGATCGAGCGGGGTGGGGGCACGATCGGCCACGACATCGAGTCTAGCGCCGTGCCCGGCCTACCTCGTCGGCGTCACGCTGCCCACGGTCACGAGAGGAGCGACGATGACGTAGCGGCCTTCCCACGGCACGGAGCGCTGCGACTCGTGGTAGCGGGTGAAGCGCGTGGCCAGCTGGTCGGCGGTGTAGTAGCGCTTCGGCCACGGGTCCGAGGGCGAGCCGAGCGGGCCGACGACGTAGAAGCCGAGCACCGTCGTGGAATTCGGTACGCCCGGCGTCTCCCGAATGTTGAACCCGACGACCGTCCAGGCATGGCTGCCTTCATCGACGACGATCCCCACAGGCCGCCCGGTGCGGTCCAGGGCCTTGACGATCGCCAAGTAGGCCGCGGACCGTGACGAAAAGCTCGTGTCGGCGTAGCCCATGCCGGTCGGCAGACGCGCCGTCAGGACGCGCGCCCAGCCGCGAACGTCGTTGCCGCGGGTGCGGTACTGGTAGAGGTTCGCCCGGCGCAGCTCCGTGTAAAGCCGCGATTGCGTGGCGTAGCTCCGGTCGGATCGGCCGGTGGCGAGGTTGATCATGGTCTGGGCCGCCGCGGGCACGCACCAGTACGACGTGTATTGCAGCACCGCCGCGCTCGACCGATAGAGGTCGACCGTTCGCGTCCGCTCGGTCGGCGCCGCCGTGATCTGGGTGGTGACCGGAACGCTCGAAACGCGGGAGGGATCCGCGGCGAGGGCAGATGGCCCGGCCCAGGTGAGGAGCGCCGCCACGAGCGCGACCGCGAACGTCACGCGTAGCCGCGTTCGCGCCTTCATCGCCCAAGTTGCGCCGATCATCGTCCGATGGTCACGTGGCTCGCGCGAAGCAGGCATCCCCCGATGGTCCGCGAGCGGCCGATCGAGCGTCCCGGTGTCGCCGCGCAACGCAGCCCTGGAGACTGGCTCGTTTTGGCTACCTGAAAGCGCGTGGTACCCTCCGCCGGAGACCTCGCAGGGGAGCAGCATGACCAGCATTGTCGCCGCGTCACAGTACCTCTTCACGTCGGAATCGGTCACCGAAGGCCATCCCGACAAGATGTGCGATCAGGTCTCGGACGCGATCCTCGACGCGATCATCAAGGACGACCCGAACGCCCGGGTGGCCTGCGAAACGGCGACGACCACGGGCCTCGTTGTGGTCCTCGGCGAGATCTCGACGACGACGTACGTCGACTTCCAGGCCGTGGTCCGGGACACCGTCCGCGACATCGGCTACACGAAGGCCGAATACGGCTTCGACTACATGACCTGCGGCACGATCGTGTCGGTCCACGAGCAGTCGCCCGACATCGCCCAGGGTGTCGACGCCGCGCTCGAGGTCCGCGAGGACGCTGCCGCGACAGAGCTCGGTGCCGGCGACCAGGGAATGATGTTCGGGTTCGCCTGCCGCGAGACGCCCGAGCTCATGCCGCTCCCGATCGCCCTCGCCCATCGGATGGCCCGACGCCTCGCCGAAGTCCGCAAGTCCGGCCAGCTTCAGTACCTCCGCCCGGACGGCAAGACCCAGGTCACGATCGAGTACGAGCACGGCGTCCCGAAGCGGGTCCGGACCGTCGTCGTCTCCGCTCAGCACGACCCCGACGTCCGCGCCGAGCGCCTCCGCCAGGACATCGTCGAGACCGTCATCCTGCCGACGATCCCAAGCGAGCTCCGCGGCTCGGATCCGGTGATGCACGTCAACCCGACCGGCCGCTTCGTCACCGGCGGCCCGATGGGCGACGCCGGGCTGACCGGCCGCAAGATCATCGTCGACAGCTACGGCGGCATGGCTCGTCACGGCGGAGGCGCCTTCTCCGGAAAGGACCCGACCAAGGTCGACCGGTCCGCCGCGTACGCAGCCCGATGGGTCGCCAAGAACGTCGTCGCGGCGGGGCTCGCCGATCGCTTCGAGATCGAGGTCGCGTACGGCATCGGCATCGCCCATCCGATCTCGCTGTCGGTCGAGTCGTTTGGGACGGCCAAGATCCCCGACGCCGACATCCAGGCGATGATCGAGCGCAACTTCGACCTCCGCCCAGCGTCGATTATCTCCGCCCTCGATCTCCGTCGGCCGATCTACCGCCAGACCGCCGCCTACGGCCACTTCGGTCGGCCCGAGCTCGACCTGCCGTGGGAGCGCACCGACAAGGCGGCCCTCCTCGCGTCCGAGGCCGGCATCCGCCAGCCGGAGCCGATCCCCGCGGGTTAATTCCACGCGGCCCTGGGGGTCACTCCCCGACGAACGCGCGGACGCCCGCCTCGACTGCCCGCTGATCCTGGCCACTGTCGCCGCCGCTGACCCCGACCGCCCCGACCAGCACGCCGCCGCGCTCCAGCGGCATACCGCCGGCGAAGATGATCGTCCGTCCGCCGGCGACCGTGTGGTAGCCGAAGAATTCCGTGCCGGGCTGTACGATCGGTGGCAGGTCGCCGGTTGGCATCCGGTTGACGAGGGCCGTGAACGCCTTGTCGCGGGCGAGCGTGATCCCGACGAGATCGGCGCCGTCCATCCGCTCGAAGGCGACGAGCTGGTCGCCCGAGTCGACGACGGCGCACGACATCGCGACCGCCATCTCCCGCGCCTCCGACTGGACGGCGGCGATGATCGACCGGGCGGCGCCCAGGGTCAGGCCGGCCGCCTGCGACGCCGTCGGGCCACGCCAGGAATCGACGTTGTCCAGCCCCGATCCGCCGGTCCTCGCCTCAGCCACCTTGCTGCTCGGTGACGATCCCGGCAACCCCGCCTACCTGGTCGCGGCCTCCACCGCGCCGAGCGTTGCGCGTCAGGAGCCACTGTCCGCCGAGCAGGAGCGTGAGCGTCACGAGCAACATGAGCGCCGCCACGGTGTTCGTCGCCGGGGTGACGCCGCGACGGATCTGCCCGAACACGTACAGCGGGATCGTCGACGTGCCACGACCGTTCACGAAGTTCGTGATCACGTAGTCGTCGAATGCGAACGTGAACGACAGCAAGAATCCCGACACGATGGCAGGCAACAGCTGCGGGAACGTGATCTGCCAGAACGTCCGCCAGGGGGTCCCGTACAAGTCGAAGCTCGCCTCGACGTGCGTCCGGTCCATGCCGGCGAGTCGAGCCCGGACAAGCAGCAGGACGAGGCTGATGTTGAACAACGACAGGGCACCGACGATCGTGTGATAACCGAAGCCGAGCTCGATTCCCGTGATGTCCGTCACGACCCCGTCGCGGCCGATCGTGCTGGCAAAGAAGACGAGCGTGGCGAGCGCGATGACGATCTCGGGGATGATGATGCTCACGTACGTAACGGCGTCGAACGGAATCCGGAACCAGCGAGGCGCCCGCTGGAGCCCAAGCGCCGCCATCGTGCCGATGACGGTCGCGATGATCGCCGTCGCGACGCCCACGACGAAGCTGTTGACCAGGTAGCGCTGGACCTCCCGGTTGTCGAGGACGTATTCGTACCAGCGGAGACTGAAGCCCTCCCAGTTGGTGACCCGCCGGTCGGTGCCGTTGAAGCTGAAGATCACGACGACGACGATCGGCAGGTAGAGGAAGGCGTAGACCAGGAACGTGTGGGCTCGGAGCCAGGTCTCGACCAACAGGCCGACCCGGTCGATCCCGGCGCGTGCCCATCGGCGGACGGGCCGATCGACGGAGATGGGAACGGCGCGAGCGGTCATTGCGCGGTCACAGCACGCTCTGCTCTCGGGTCCGTCGCCCGCGGTTCGTGAACCACACGTAGAACCCGACGCTGAGGAGCATCACGAGGATCAGGCCGACGGCCTGTGCGGATCCCGCCGGCCAGTTCCGTGACTCGAGGAAGCGAAGGACGAGGGAGTTTCCGACCGTGAACACGCGGCCATAGCCGAGGATCTGGGGGATGACGTACTCACCCATCATCGGGATGAAGACGAGCATGCAGCCGGTCACGACGCCGGGCAGGGCGATCGGGAACGTCACCTGGCGGAAGGTGGCCAGGCGACCCGCACCGAGGTCCTTGGAAGCCTCCACGAGTCGTCGATCCATCCGCTCCAGCGTGTCATAGAGGGGGAACACCTTCAGCGGCAGATAGCCATAGACCAGGCCTAGCTGGACCGCGAACTCGGTGCCCAGGATGCGGAAGTCCTCGACACCGATGAGATTGCCGATCGGTCCAGCCAGGCCATCGGGGCCGAGGATCATCAACCACGCGTACGTTCGGATCAGGAAGCTCGTCCAGAAGGGGATGACCAACAGGATGATCAGCAGCCCCTTGCGGCGGCCAGCTCTCGTCGCGATGAAGTAGGCGAGCGGCAGCCCGATCAGCAGGCACAGCACCGTGCCCGTAATGGACAGCGAGAGGCTCGTCAGGAACGGATCAGCATTCTTGAAGGCGGTCGCGTAGTTGTTCACCGTGAAGCCGCCGGCATACCCTCCGGTCGGGCTTCGCTCGCCGAAGCTGAACAGGATGACAATCGCGATCGGCAGGATGAGGAGGATCAGGTACCAGAGGCCTGCCGGCAGGATCAGCAAGCCCGTGAGCAAGCGGGATGGTCGGACTGCCGCAGGCGCCGGCCGCGGGAGCGCGGCCGGCGTCACATCGGTCACGACAGTTGGATCGCTACGCCCTTACGGTTACTTGCCGATCTTGGACTTGAACTCCTCCCAGATCTCGGCGCGCAGAGGATCGGTCTCGGTCGCCTTCGAGCCTTCGAGCCTCGGGAAGATGTCCTCCGGGACGAAGATCGTCGGGTCGTCGAGGATCTCCTGTGGGATGAACTTCTTCGCCTCGTCGTTCGGGGTCGCGTAGGCGTTGGAGATCGTCTCCTTCGCCTGGATCTCCGGCTCCTCGATGAAGTTCAGCCACGCGTGGGCGGCCTCGGGGTGCGGCGGGTCGGCCAGGATCACCCAGGTATCCATCCAGTAGAGGGTCCCGTCCTCCGGGATGATGTACTTCGTGTCCGCCGTCTCCGGGGCCGCGATGAGCTCGTCGATGCCGCCGGTCCAGGTCAGACCGAGGACGGCCTCGCCATTCCCGAGGGGCACCTCGTACGTGTCTGAATTGAGGGCGAGGACGTGCGGAGCGAGGCCGAGCAGCAGTTCCCGCGCATCCGCGAGTTCCTTGGGGTCGAGCGAGTTGAGCGAGTAGCCGAGCGCCTTGAGTGGCGCCGTGAACACGTCGCCGGGCGAGTCGACGACGATGATCTTGCCGGAGTACTTCGGGGCGACCTCGAAGAACTTCTTCCAGCTGCTGACGTCTTCGGTCACGAACTTCGTACGGACCGAGATCCCGGTCGTGCCCCAGTCCTTGGGCAGCTGGTATTCGTCATTGGGATCCCACCACAGGCCCTTGAACTGCGCGTTGATGTACTTTGCGTTCGGGACCTTGGACCAGTCGATCTTCTCGAGGTATCCGCCCTCGACGAGCGTCGGGACGTACTCGGCGGTCGGGGCAGCGATGTCATAGAGGCCCGTGGCGCCGCCCTGGAGCTTGGTGATGAGCTCCGCGTTGGACGGGTAAATGTCGTACGTCCAGTCGGTGATCTTGAAGCGTTCCTTGAACGTCTCGATGTTCTCGTCCGCGATGTAGTCGGCCCAGTTGTACATGAACAGAGCGCCCTCGGTCTCGACCGGGGCGACCGAGGCCGCGGCAGACGGTGCCACCGATCCTCCCGCGCTGGGGGCGGACGACGGCGCTCCGGACGCTGCCGAGGTCGCTCCGCCCTTCGCCGCGCAAGCGGCCAAGAAGGCGCTCAAGCCGGTCAGCCCCGCTGCGGCCATGAAGCCTCGCCGATTGACCTTCGTCTGCGACATCCGCCGCAGGATTTCATCGAGATCGCGCTCTGCCATGTCGCTCCTCTCAAGCCCGATCCTCGGGCGTGCCGAACCTAGTTAGCCAGGACCAGGTTCGCTTCCTCCTGCCAGCGCACGGAGACCGGATCTCCCGGCCCGACGCCCAGGCTCGCTTGTGCCCCCGTCGCGTTCTGGCGCCGAACAACGAGTTCGCCCGCCAGATCTGTCTTTACCCGGAACTCGGTCTGGTCGCCGAGGTAGGTGCCTTGATGGATGCGCCCCGGTACGGTGGCCCAGCCGGGCTCCGCGTCGCGCGTGCCGGCCGATATCTCGAGACGTTCCGGCCGAACGGCGATCGTCACGGAATCCCCGGCAGTGATGACGGCCGCCGGGTCGGTCACGATGCCGCGCAGTTCGAGCCCGAGGTCCGTGCGCGCGCTAACGCGACCCGCCGCCCCGTCGACCAATACGACCGTGGCCGGGAGGAAGTTCGATGTGCCGATGAACGCCGATACGAATCGATTGACGGGGCGTTCATACAGCTCTGTCGGGTTGCCCATCTGCTGGATCCGGCCATCCTGCATGACGACGATGACGTCGGACATTGTCAGGGCTTCTTCCTGGTCGTGGGTCACGTAGACGAACGTGATCCCGACCTCCTGCTGGAGCGCCTTCAGCTCGAGCTGCATCTCCTTGCGGAGCTTCAGGTCGAGGGCGCCGAGCGGCTCGTCAAGGAGGAGCACCGTCGGGTGGTTCACGAGGGCGCGGGCGAGGGCGACACGCTGCTGCTGGCCGCCGGATAGCTCCCATGTGCGGCGTCGCTCGTAGCCGGTCAGGCGGACGAGCCCGAGTGCTTCAGTCGCCCGCCGTCGCTCCTCGTCGCGGCCAACCTTCTTCTGACGCAACCCGTAGCCGACGTTCTGGGCGACGTCCATGTGCGGGAAGAGGGCGTAGTGCTGGAAGACCGTGTTCACATTCCGGCGGTACGGCGGGACGCCCGCGATCGGTCGCCCGTCGAGGAGGATCTCGCCCTCGGTCGGTTGCTCGAAGCCGGCGATCATCCGGAGCGTCGTGGTCTTGCCACACCCGGACGGCCCGAGAAGGCTGATGAACGAGCTGTGGGGGATCTCCAACGTCATCCGGTCGACCGCGACGACGTCGCCGAACCGCTTCGTAACGTCGATGAGCTCGACATCGGGGGCGTCACGGCCGGCCCCGGCAGGCTGCGACGACGCACCCCCATCTGCGCGGCGATGAGGCGCGGTCTCGGTGACGGTCACTGGCCCTCTTCTTGGCGGGACGGATCGTGCACGCTGGGGATGTAGCGTTGCTACAGGCTGGCCGATGGTACGCGGAGCGATCCCGCATCGTCAACGCGAGATGTGTGCGAATTTCGAATCGTGGCGGCCTCGATTGGGGGGAGAATCCCCGTCCACTGAAGGTATACTTCACTTTCTCGGACGTTTGGAGAGGGACGCCTCCACCGCGATGACCAGCCCTTCCGCGCCAGCATCAGCATCCGCGCCCACGGAGCTCCAGCTCGGGCCGCGGATTCGGGCGCTGCGGCAGGCGCGCAATGTCACCCTCCGCGAGCTGGCCGAACGCGCCGGGGTCACGGAGAGCTTCCTCTCGCAGGTCGAGCGAGAGGTCACCAGCCCGTCGATCGCCTCCGTGCAGCGGATCGCGCATGGGCTCGACCTTGCGATCGCCGAGCTGTTCACCGAAGAAGCTCCCCACGGCCGAGTCGTCCGCAGGGCGGATCGGCGGCAGATCGCCTACCCGGGCCTCCGGGCAATCGATGAATTCCTCACGTCCGACATGACGGCCCGGCTCCAGGTGATCCTTTCCACGATCCAGCCGGGCGGCGGGACCGGCGACGAGCCCTACGCCCACGAGTCCGACGAAGAGGTCGTCATCGTCCTGTCGGGCCAGCTCGAGCTGTGGGTGGCGGGCGAACATCACGTGCTCGAGGAGGGCGATTCGATCGCCTACTCGTCGCGGCTGCCGCATCGGAACGTCAACAGCTCCGATCGCCAAGCGGTCGTCCTTTTCTGCGTCACGCCGCCATCCTTCTGAGGGGCGCCCTCGCGCCTGTCCCCTCGCGGCCCCTCACTCCTGATATTCCCCCTTGGCATAGGAACGGGCGCGATGACCGAAATCAGGGCCCACCGGGCCGCGGATATGCCGGTCCTGAATAGTGGTCTCGTAAGGTGCCCCATAAGCGTGGCGTCCGCGGCCGGCTATGCCTCCCAGGAATACCTGGCCGTCGCCGACCCTCCCGCCGCACCTCTCGGCCCGACTAGAATGACCGCCCATGTACGCCGTGATCCTGGCCGGTGGTGGTGGGACCCGGCTCTGGCCGCTCAGCCGACCCGAGCGACCGAAGCCTTTCCTCCCGCTCCTCGGTGACGAGTCTCTCCTCCAGCGGACCGTGAGCCGGATTGCGCCGCTCGTCCGCGAGGGTGACATCTATTGCGTCACGGAACGACGGTACGGCCAGCTCGTCCGCGACCAGGTCCCGGATGTGCGGCTCATCGTCGAGCCGGGCGGCAGGAACACCGCGGCGGCGATCGCCCTTGCGACAGCGCTCATCGATCGCCCCGACGATGAGGTGATGCTCGTTCTCCCGGCCGACCAGTGGATCGAGCGCGAGGATGAGTTCCGCGACGTCGTGTCGGTCGCCGTGGGGAGCCTTGCGACGGGCGTCTTCGACATCGAGGAGCCGCTCGTCACGCTCGGCATCCACCCCTCGTATCCCTCAACGGACTACGGCTACCTCCGACCTGACACGATGCGCGGCGAGAAGGTCGAGGGCGTCCGCTCCTACCCTCTCCTTTCGTTCGAGGAGAAACCGACCGAAGCGCGTGCGCGCGAGCTGATCAATATGCCGGGCGTTGCCTGGAACGCCGGCATGTTCGCCTGGCGGCGGGGCGCGATCCGCTGGGCGATCGAGAAGTACACGCCGCTGATGATGCTCATCGAACCGTCGGCGGGCTCCGAGCTCGCGCTCGCCGCGGCCTATGACCGGATCCATCCGATATCGATCGATCACGCGGTCATGGAGGGAGCGGCGGGCGACCACCGGGTCGTGATGGGCTCGATGGACGTCGGGTGGAGCGATCTCGGCAGCTGGTCGTCCCTCCTCGCGGGGCTCGCCGGCCGCGCCGGCCTCACCCCTGACGAGGCCGCCGGCATGAGCGGACGGGTGATCCAGCCGGGCGAGGCGTTCGACGTTGGCCCGGATGACCTCGTCGTCCGATCGACCGATGGTCGGCTGGCCGTCGAGGCCCCGGCGGGCGACAGGATCGTGTCGAACGGGGTCGCCGCCCACCTCGCGGGTGCCCGTCACCTTGAGACCGAGGTCCGGGCGCTCCTCGCCCGGGTTGCCCAGCAGGAGGAGCGAGGTTGACGACCCTCGCCGAGGCCGCGACACCGACGACGATCGTCTTCGGGACCGATGGCTGGCGGGCGAAGATCGCCGACGACTATACGTTCGCGAATGTGCGCCGATGTGCCGATGGCGTCGCCCGCTACGTAGTCGACCGGGGCGAGCAGGCCAAGGGCGTCGTCGTAGCCTACGACCGGCGGTTCGCATCTGAGCATTTCGCCGCCGCCGCGGCCGAGGTCCTCGTCGCCCATGACATCCCGGTCGCGTTTGCCGTACACGCGGTCCCGACCCAGATGTCGAGCTACGAGGTGCTTCAGCGGGGCGCTGCCGCGGGCATCGTCATCACCGCCAGCCACAATCCCTGGACCGACAACGGCTTCAAGGTCAAGGCCCCGACCGGCGCCGCCGCCGGACCCGAGATCCTCGCGACGATCGAGGCGCAGATCGCCCGCAACGGCGGCATCGCGATCGAGCGACGGCCGTTCGCCGACGCGGAAGCGGCCGGGCTCGTGGAGCGGTTCGATCCGTTTCCCGGATACGAATCGTTCCTCCGCCGGTCGCTCGACCTCGATTCGCTCAAGGCAGCGGACCTCACCGTCCTCGTCGACCCGATGTACGGCGCAGGCGCAGGCTGGATCCCGCGGCTCCTCGCCGGCGGCAGGATCCGGGTCACGGAGATCCACCAGGAGCGAAACCCCTACTTCGGCGGCATCAACCCGGAACCGATCCGGCCGCACATTGACGAGGCGCTCGGAATCCTGGCGGCGGGCGCCTACGACCTGGGCTTGCTGCTCGACGGTGACGCGGATCGCGCGGGCGCGGCCGACGAGAAAGGCACGTTCATCCATCAGCTGGAGGTCACCGGCCTGTTGATGTACTACCTCGCGGAGCACCGCGGCCTGCGCCAGCCGGTCGTCGTCAGCGTCAACAACACCTCGTCGGCCGCCCGGCTCGGCGAGCGCTACGGGATCGAGACCCACGAGACGCCGGTCGGCTTCAAGTTCATCGGGCCGCGGATGATCGAGACCGGGGCGATGATGGGCGCCGAGGAATCCGGGGGCTACGGTTTCGGGATGCATCTGCCGGAGCGCGACGGCATCTACGCCGACCTCATGCTGCTCGACCTGTTCCTGCGCGAGAAGGCCGTCGGCCGCTGGCCGGTCTCAAAGGCGATCGAGTACTTCCACGAGATCGCCGGGCCGTCGTTCTATCGGCGGATCGACGTCCACGTTCCGCGCGACGAGTACCCCGAGGTCAAGCGGCGCCTCCTGGTCGACCTTGTTGCCAATGCCCCGACGGAGCTCGCGGGCCGCCCGGTGATGCGGACGCAGTCGCTCGAGACGAAGGACGGGTTCAAGTTCTTCCTCGACGACGGCTCGTGGCTGCTCGTCCGGGCCTCCGGTACGGAACCTCTCGTCCGTGTCTACACCGAGGCGACGTCGGAGGACATTCGCGAATCGATGCTCGAGGCGGGCGAGCGCCTCGTTCGCGGCACATGACGGAGTCTTCGGAGTCACCGGGGCTGGCGGGGCCCGCGGGCGACGTCTCGCGGCGGGTGGACAAGCCGTGGGGCCACGAGCTGATCTGGGCCCACACAGATCGCTACGTCGGGAAGATCCTCGTCATCGAGGCCGGCCGGCGCCTGTCCCTGCAGCGTCACCTGGTCAAGGACGAGTCGATCTACGTGCTGTCCGGTCGGCTTCTGCTGACGCTGGAAGACGATCGTGGCGAGCTCCTAACCGAGGAGCTTGGCCCTGGTGATCAGCGGCGGGTCCCGACCGGCCGGATCCACCGCTACGAAGCCGCCGAGCGCTGCGAGATCGTCGAAGTCTCGACGCCGGAGCTCGACGATGTCGTCCGGCTCGAGGACGACTTCGGGCGCGAAGGGACGTCGGCCCCTTAGGGTTCCTTGTTGCTCGCATGACCCAAAGGTCCCGGGTCGGGCTGGCCGGGATTTCTTGGGGTGACCGACGGGGCCGCCGGGTGTATCGTGGCGGCACACGACCGCTCCACCGGTCGGATGGTGCATCGACCGGGCGCGGCCACGTGAACGCCCTCACGGGGCGACGGAGGTATGCCGCGATGCACAGTTCCCTGATCGGCAAAGTCGAGAAGGCGAATCGTTACGCACGGGAGCTCGATCGCATCACGATCGACCGGCTTTCGCTCACATTCCGTGGCGACAACGACACCCATCACGTCAGTCTCGACGCCGGTCAGTGGCACTGCACCTGCCACAATTTCGAGAGTTGGGCTTCGTGCGTCCACCTGCTGACACTGCAGAAGATCATGGGCGTGATGCTGCCCGAAGAGGCCCAGGTCTCGATCTTCGCGGCCCAGGTGCCGGCTTCCGCCTGATCCACGCGGCGGCTAGGAGCCGCCGGGCCGGGAATGGATCCTGGCGGACCGTGCCATTCCCGACCGGTTCGGGCGCGGCGGCGCCCACTCGAGGGCCTACTCCACGATCAGGTGCCAAAAGTAGGCCCCGCTCCCGAGGCCGTCGCCGTACGTGATCGTCACCGAGACGACCCAGTCTCCGGGCACGGGCGCGTTGAACGCGACGACCGCGCCGCCGCCCTCAGCGAGACCGGTGACCGCGTCTGCGGTCACGTCCGCAGAGGTCGCTAGTCGGGCGACCCAGCCGTCGATCGTGGCGCGGTCATCCAGCTCGACACGGAGCTCCGCATCCGCAGGCACCCTGATTGAGTCGAGCGCCGTCGCAGGTAGCCACGGGGCGCTCTGGCTGTACCGCCCGAACGTGAAACCGCCGACCTCGCCCGGGTGACGTTCGGCGCCGACGACGAGGACTGCGAGAGGCGCATCGCTCACGGCTGCCGGGGTCGCTGGCGCAACACTCGCATCGGCCTCCGTTGCCGTCGCGGCGGGCGTCGCGACAGCCGCAACGGCCGACGGGCTTGGCGGCGGCGGCAACATGCTCGCAGTCGGTGGCCCGGCGGCCGTGCAGGCACCGACGGCCAAGCCGATCGCCAGGACAAGGACCTCGTGGGCGCGACGAGCGCTAGTGGTCACCGCTCAGCCTCCTGCTGCGTGCTCCGGACCGAGACCTGCGGGCATGGCTGCGACGCACACCCCGAAACCGTTACGACGAAGGGCGCCGACGAGCTGGCTCGGAGACCCTCGTCGGTCGGCTTCAGGAAGTAGCCGCGCCACTCGTACGTGACCGTCGGCGAAACGTTGATCTGATACGTGCCCGAGGCGAGGGCCGACGCCGGCATCGTCGCGACGGTCGTCCAGGACACCGATCCCGGCAGCCGTCGCTCGAGGACGACCTTCCGTTCCGAGACGGGGTTCGCCCGAAGCCGTTCGTAGCCGGCGAGGTCCGCCACCTTGACTGTCGCGGTGAACGTGACCGTGTCGCCGATCCGGATCGAGGTATCTGTGACGGCCAGCGAGAGTGCCGTCGCCAGGTCGAGGCACGTCGAGTACTTTCGCGCCGTGTTAACCATGTCGTAGCGAAGCTGGAGCTTTGCCACGTCGCAGCGGGCGAACTCGTCGGCGTCCCAGCCGGCCTTTGGTCGCGCCCTGCTGATGGTCTGGACGACCGCGTCCAGGTAGTCGGACTCGTCGCTGTAGTTGACGTGATGGCCCAGCCCGAGGATGTGCCCGAACTCGTCGAGCGCGACGTTTTCGACGTCGTAGCAGCCGTTCGTGATCGTCGACTGGAGCTGGCACCACCAGAGGCGGCCCCAATCGAATTGGTAGCCGTGGGTCCGGAAGGCGACATGGAAGTGATCCGGCGCATGCCAGCCGTCCGCGCACGCGAGGCCGGCGACGCCGCAGAACACGTTCGCGCCGTACTCGACGGTCGACTTGCCACCGGCGGCGAACCTGAGGGTGGGCGCCCGCGAGACTACTGAGGCCGCTGCACCGGCCGCGGCGGCGACAACGGCGTCACGCATCCTCAGCGGCGGGAGCTCGCCTTCCATCCAGCGGAACTGAAGGACGTCGTCGGCCTCGAATAGGGGCCAGGAGATCGGCGGATCTGGGGAGTGAGCGACGGCGATCGACACTGACTGGAGAGCCAGCAGCGCGGCGACGAACGCTGCGGCGGCACGGCGAAGGGTAACGCGCGTGGTCATCGGACGACCTCCGCGGCGGGCACTCGCCGACCATCGGCGATGTTCATGAACGTGGCAGGAACGAGCAAGCGCGAGGGACGACTCCCCTCGGCAAGAGCGATGACGCCGGCCGGAAGCTCGATCCCTGCGAGGGCCCGATCCGGGGCCGGAACAAGCCGCAGGCCGGGGTCGCGCGGCAGCGCACGGAGCGGCGTCCCATCGAGACGAACGACGCGAAGGCTTCCACGCCTTTCGAAGTCCTCGAGGACGACGACGGCACCCGCGTCCGTGACGGAAAGGGCCGCGAGGCCCGCAACCCCGGCGAGGTCCCGGACGCCGCCGGTCCCGATGTTCATGGCGACGATCTCGCAGGGGAGCCAGGGACAGCCGCCGTAGGCAATGAGGTCGTCGTCAACGAGGCCGATCACCTCTCCGACCCGAGGATCGTCAACGGTCGAGACCCGTCCGCTGGACCGATCGAGGATCCGGGCGAGGCAGAACGACTCGCCGCACGAGGTCACGACAAGGCGCCGTCCGTCCGTGCTCCAGGACAGCTCGGTGGCAAAGACACGACCGATGCGGGCATTCGGGGCGAGGGGATCGAGGATCCGCCGCGGCTTCGTGCCGTCCAGGGACCTGCTCCACACGCCGAGGTCCGCGCGCGACGACCGATCCAGCCGGAGCTCCACGATGCCGTTGCCGGACGGGTCGAAGACCGCGCGTCTGATCAGGCCCCGTCCCTCGTGGACGACCGTGGCGCACCGCTTGCCCACGTCGAGGATCCGAAGCGTCGATCGCCGACCGTCGTCGTTGCCGACGAGGATTCGTCCTCCGGCCGGCCCGGACGCGAACGATTCGACGGCGAGGGGCAACTCGAAGACACCGCGCCGCCCGACACGGCCGACGACCAGTCGCTGGCTCTCCAGACCGCCCGCGGCGTCCAGCACCGGATCGAGCCGGTACCAGGCGGCGCCGGCGAGCGAGGCTTCAACGCCGGCCGCGGGCCTCGGCCGCGGCTGCGGACGACACGCCGGCAGCTCCGCCGGCACCGATGCCGCGCGGATCGATGCCGGCCCCATCGAGCGTGTGCGGGGAGGGCCGGCGACGGCGGGGGCGACGAGGACGGCGATCGCGGCAGCGGCGAGCAACGGCGG
>JANMPL010000233.1:0-9117 GCA_031369845.1 Chloroflexota bacterium | reverse complement strand
CAACCGCGCGGTGACGCTGAAGCCACTCGACGTGTTCGGCGATGCGCCGGCGCCCGCCGGCCGCCGGGTCCACGGCGAGGTGATGGTCGCCAGCCTCGTGACCCTCTACAAGAAGCTGAAGTTCGTCACCGACGAGAACGTGGGCTGGGGGCCCGTTGATCTGCCGGAGATCGAACTCCAGACGACTGCCTACTGGCTGACCGCTGAGTCGCTCGCCGGTCGCTGGAGCCGGAACGATCTCGACATCGCCCTGATGGGTGCGGGCCGCGCGATCCAGACGATCGCCAGCATCCTGCTGATGGTCGATCCGCGCGACCTCGGCCTCGTCACGCAGGTTCGCTCGCCCCACCAGGAAGCGCCAACGATCTATCTCTACGAGTCGGTGCCGGGGGGCGTCGGCCTGTCGGAGCGGCTCTGGCAGCGTCACGACGAGCTGATCGCCGGGGCGGCGGAGCTCATCTCGTCCTGCGGTTGCGATGCGGGCTGCCCGGCATGCACCGGGCCGCGGCTGGAGCCGGATGCCGACGCCAAAGGGCTCGCCCTCAGACTCCTTGGCGAGATCGGTGCCGGAGCGGTCGTCGCAGCGTGAGCGGTGCGACGCTCGAGCGTCGGCTCGCGAACTACCGGGCCGCCGTCCGCCCACCGGCCGGCCCATCGGCGGCGGATCGGACACGATCTGCAACGCTCGCGAGCCTCATGGCTGAGGCGGTCGATGGCGAGATCGTCGGGAGCGACCTCGGTGCCGTCGTGCGCTGTGAGCCGCTGACCGTCGTCCTGCCCCTCGACCGCGACCGACTCGCGCACATCCCTGGTCAGCCGCCGCCCGACGTGCCGCTCGTCTGCCTCGACACGGAGACGACAGGCCTCGCCACGGCAGCCGGAACGATGGCCTTCCTCGTTGGGCTGGGCTGGTGGGAGGCGGACAGGTTCCGCCAGGCCCAGCTTCTTCTACCAGACCAGCCGAACGAACCGGCACTCCTCGCGCTGCTCGAGGCCCACATCCCCAAAACGGCCTGGCTCGTGACCTACAACGGTCGCGGCTTCGACTGGCCGCTCCTCGTCGCCCGCTATCGCATGGCGCGGCGCGACCCGCCGATCCACGCTGGGCACCTGGATCTGCTGCCATTCGTGCGGCGGGTCTTCAAGCACCGGATGACCGATGCCCGGCTCCGGACGGTCGAGACGGAGCTGCTCGGCGTCGCCCGGCACGAAGATGTAGATGGCTGGGAGATACCCGGGCGGTATCTCGAATTCCTCAGATCGGGCCTCGCCGAACCGCTTCTCGCGGTTGTCCGCCACAACCGCGAAGACGTCCGGTCACTGGCTCGGCTCCTTGTCCATGTCGAGGCGCAGTTCGCCGACGAGGATTCGCGTCGCCTCGCTCACCGCGGCGACCTGGCCGGTCTCGCTCGGGCGTATTCGCGGGAGCGGCGGCTGGACGAAGCCCTGGAGTGCCTGGACACCGCGATCGGCTCTTCGTCGACGACGGTCGGCCCGGATCCCGACGACGACCTGTGGTGGACGCCGCGCCGGCCGGTCGATTACGGCGGGAAGCGGCAGCCCAGTTCGCCCGCGGCGATCCCGCGCCAAGACTCCCCATGGACCGAGGAACGGATCTTCGTCGAGCGAGCCCGGCTCCTTCGGCGGCTCGGCCGATATGCCGCGGCGGCAGAGGCGTGGGAGGCGCTGGCGGCCGGCATCGGGCCGATCGCCGTCATCGCCTGGATCGAGGTCGCGAAGCTACGCGAGCATCGGCTCGGAGATCTCGCTGGCGCGTTCGCGGCGGCGGGCAGGGCCCGAGACCTCGCAGACCGGCGGCGCCGGATGGGGCGGATCGACCCCCCGCTCGACCGCGCCCTCGCGATTCGCCTGCAACGACTGATGCGGCGCCTCGACGCCGCGCCGCCCCGGGCGGTCCGGGTCAGCTGACGGCCGCGGAGCGCCTGGGAGGCACTAGCGGGAGGCGCGGATCGGGCTCCATCGATGCCCAGGTCTCCCGGACCCAGTCCAGGTCGGGATCGAACGAGCACGCCATCGTCCGGCGATCCCCCGCCAGGGCGTTCAGGTAGTACGCGTCGTCGCCGTGGGCCGCGGTGAACGGGTGATAGCCGTCGGGCACGATCACGACGTCGCCGTCGCGGACCTCCCAGATCCCGTCGCGCGAGCGGTCGGCCCGGTAGACCCGCTGGATGGCCCACGCCTCCGGCCGGCGAAACCGGTAGTGGTAGACCTCCTCGAGCACCGCTTCGTTCGGCATGTCGTCGACGTCGTGCTTGTGCGGCGGCCAGCTCGACCAGTTGCCCGATGGCGTCAGGACCTCGACGACCTCGAGGCGGTCGGCCGGAAAGTCGGGGTCGATGATGTGGTTGATCTGACGAGTCGCGTTGCCGGCCCCCCGGATCTCGACGCGGATATCGTCCGGCGTTATCAGTATCGGATCGGTCGCCACACCCTCGCGGCCAGACAACGGCGCGAAGGCGAGGGCCAGCTCGGTGTCTTCTCCCGCCCGGATCCGCTGCCTGTGCCCCGCGGGAACGTACACCGCCGAGGGCAGGCCGGCGAACGGCGACGTTCGGCCGGGAAGTGTCCCGACGCCGCGGACATCCACATCGCGGCCGGACAGCACAACGACCGTGGCCTCACCCGGACCCGGCCCGATCGTGATTCCCGTTCCGGCCCGGATCCTCCGCGTTGAAAAGGAGAGGTACCGCCAGCCCGCGAGGACCGGCTTCACGACCACGGCGCCCGACGGGTCGGGCCGGATATGCAGGGCGTCCGCCTGCCGGTCGTCGGGCAGGGCGCGCGGATGAACCGTCGGTTCGGTCACGGTCCGGCGATCAGGACGGGCGGAGGTCGGGGTTGGGGACCATCGCGTCTGTCACCGCGTGGAGCAGCTCGTGGTACGACGCAATGAACGCCCTCAGCGTCCGGGTCGTCGGCGGGAAGATGTCGAACTCGGCGCGGCTCAGGCCGTCGGGCTCGTACGCCCGGACGAAGTCGGAGAAATGGGCCGAGAGCTCGGCCACGATCGCGGGATCGACCGGGTCGTCCATTCGTGGGCGGACTTCAATGTCTGACGCGTTGAACCGCTTCTGCCAGTTCGACGGCATCGTGATGACGACATCGCCGCCGATCAGCTCCGACCAATGGAGGTGGTGCCGGATCGCCGCCCCGAGAAGCCGCGCCCGGTAGCCGCGCTCCCGCAAGATGCCGTAGGCGCGCTTGAAGACCGCGACTCCCGACCACGGCAGCGCCGCGGGGTCGGCGACGATCCCGTCGCGTTCGGTCTGGACCCGCAACCAGTCCTCGATCCGGCCCATCATCACGGTGACGACCGGCCCCATCGACCCGACATCGAGGCCCTCGGCTTCGCGCCGCCGGAGCCCGGTCTCGATCGCCTCGCCGGCGGCGAGCGCCTGGGCGACGGAGAAGCAGACGGTCGTGTTGACGCTGATCCCCCGGTACGTCGCGTCCTCCATCGCCGCGATCCCCGCCGAGGTCGCGGGGAACTTCACGATGATGTTCGGGGCGAGGGCGACGAACGAGAGCGCCTGCGCGACCATCCGATCCGCCGAGCGATGGTGCGTCGGGTCCGTCTGCATCGAGAGGCGACCCTGCCGACCACCATGAACGGCGAAGGCGGGCTCGAGCAGCTTCGCCCCGCGCAACGACATCTCCTCGACGATCGCCCATGCCAGGTCGATCTCGGTCGCCAACGGGCGCTCCCGGGCAAGCGCCTGGACGCGTTCTCGCCAGTGCGCCGGCTCCTTCTTCCAGACGTCGGTCACGATCGTCGGATTGGCCGTCGCGCCCACGGCGCCGAAGGAGATGGCGTACTCGAGCTCGTCGATCGCGCAGGAGTCGTTCCAGATGTCGGTCGCCGTCGTCGAGATTGTCCGGCCAAGCGGGCTGTCGGCGAGCGCGAGAGGACGAGCCGGCGTGGCGGCGGCGTCGGTGGCGGGTGCGGCGCCGCCTGGTGCGACCTGGGTCATCGGTTGCCGTCTCCTCGTCCGCAACATCGGCGTTGACAAGCCCGGCGGTCATGCTACCTTTTCGCCGCGGCACTGGTCAATCGATTACACGGCCCGTCACGACCCCCACAGCAGCGGCCGGGAGACCCCTGAACGTTGAGCGATGCGACCCAGCGCTCCCTTACCGGCGCCCAGATCGTGGTCGAGTTTCTCGTCCGCCGCGGCGTCGAATTCGCCGCCGGGATTCCCGGCCACGGCTGCTGGGCGATCACCGACGCGTTGCTTGATCGGACGGACCGGATCCGGACGATCCAGGTCATGCACGAACAGTCCGCGGTCCATCTCGCCGACGGCTATTTCCGCGCCAGCGGAGAGCCGATGCTCGCCTTCACGAGTATCGGGCCGGGTGCGATGAACACGGTCGTCGGCATGGGGACCGCGTATGTCGACTCAACGGCCGTTCCGCTCATCACCGGCTCGCCGCATACCTACATGCGCGGGCACGGCGTCCTCCAGGAATTCGACCGACGCCACCACGCCGACAACCCGCGAGTCTTCGAGCCGGTCGTCAAGGAATGGTGGCAACCCTCCCGCGTCGACGACCTGCCCTTCGTCCTCCACCGGGCCTGGAATGCGATGCTCTCCGGCCGGCCCGGGCCCGTCCTCCTGGACCTGCCGATGGACGTCCAGGCGGAATCTGCGGAGGTCGTCCTGCCGGACCCGGATCGGCGGGAGGCGCAAGGCCGGATCCGGCCGGCGGCAGACGACATCGAGCGCGCCGCGGACCTCTTTCGCGCGGCCAAGCGACCGGTCATCGTCGCCGGCGGCGGCGCGATCCTGTCCAAGGCTTGGGCGGAGGTTACGGCCCTGGCCGAGCGTCTCGGGGCACCGGTTGTCACGACATGGAATGGCAAGGGCGCGATCGACGAGACGCATGACCTGGCGGGGCTGACGATCGGCGATACGGCGTCAACCTGCGGCAATGCCCTCGCCTCGTCGGCGGACGTCGTCATGTCGGTCGGCAACCGCTTCACCGACTGGTCGGCGTCCTCGTACCGCAAGGGGGTCACGTTCGCGATCCCGCCATCGAAGCTCATCCAGCTCGACATCGATCCGCGTGAGATCGGCAAGAACTACCCGGTCGAGGTCGCGCTCGTCGGAGACGCTCGAGCCGGACTGACCGACCTTCTCGCCGCCCTCGGGCCTGGCGGCGGTCCCGATGCCTACCGCGCGACGCCGTACTTCGTCGAGATCGACCGGTTGCGCCGCGAGTGGCTCCAGCAGGTCGAGATCAAGTCTGGCTCCGACGCGACGCCGATGACGATGGCCCGAGCAGTCCGCGAGGTCCAGCGAGCGACGCGCGACGATGCGATCGTCGTGACCGGCGCGGGGCTCCCGCAGGGCATGGTCAAGCAGCGCTGGGTGACCCGCCGGCCGCGCACGCACCTGACATCGGGCGGCTTCTCGACGATGGGCTTCACGCTGCCGGCCGCGATCGGGGCGCAGCTCGCCCAGCCGGATCGACAGGTCCTCGCGGTCTGCGGCGACGGCGATTTCCTCCAGACGATGCAGGAGCTCCAGGCGGCCGTCCTTGCCGCCACTCCGGTCTGCGTCGTCGTCCTCGACAACTCCGGCTGGATCAGCATCAAGGGCGGCCAGCAGACGTTCTTCGGCCGGACTGCCTGGACGGACTTCACGACACCAGACGGCTCCGTGTATTCGCCGGACTTCGCCGCGATCGCCCGAGCCTTTGGAATCCACGCCGAGCAGCCCGTTGCCCCGGACGACGTCGCGCCGGCGGTCGGCCGCGCCATCGCGTCCGGCGGCCCGTCGCTCGTCCACGTCAAGGTCGATCGGGACCTCGCGGTCGCCGGGCCCGACAAGACGGGCTGGTGGGACGCACCCAGCCCGGCAAACCACCCCGAGCAGCACGCGCGGTGGCTGGCCGGCGTCGCCGAAGAACAGCACCGATGACCGCCTCGGCGGCTCCTGAGCTCGTCGTGCGTTCGCGGGCGCTTCGCGAGCGACTTCGGGCCGGCGGCGGTCCGCTCGCTGCGGCTTCGATCGGGACTGTGCCGATCCTCTGGAACAACGTCGACATCGAGGAGCTCCGGCACGGCACCGACGCGGCGACGATCCTCGACGAGATCGCCAGGCTCGGGTATGAGGGCTGCCAGCTCGGGCTGGGTTTCCCGGAAGGCAGCGAGCTGCGCAACGCCCTGGGCGCGCGGGACCTGCGGCTGGCCGAGGTCTATGCGGCGCTACCGATGACTACCGACGGCCCGACCGATGGCGCCCTCGACATGGCCCTCGAACGGCTTCGACTCCTCGTGGCAGGCGATGGCGACGTTCTCTGCGTCGCACTCGACGGCTCGCCGGACCGATCGGCCCGGGCCGGCCGAGCCGGGGCGGAAGGTACGCCCGGCCTGACAAGGGACGGCTGGCGCCGGCTCGTCGACGTCCTCCACGACCTCGCCCGGGCGACCGCAGCGTCTGGCCGCCGGATGGCCTTCCACCCTCACGCCGGGACGTTCATCGAGACGGCCGACGAGACTGATCGCCTTGTCGAAGCGACCGAACCTGACCTCGTCCCGCTCTGCCTCGACGTCGGCCACTGGCTCGTCGGCGGTGGCGATCCCGTCGCGACGCTTCGGAAGTACGGCAACCGCGTCACCCACGTCCATCTGAAGGACGTCGACCCGACCGTCCTCGCCCGACTCCGGAGCGGCGAGCTGGCGGACTTCGGCGCGGCCGTCCGGGCCCGTCTGTTCACAGAGCTCGGTTCCGGCCTGCTCGACCTCGATGGCTGCATCGCAGCGCTCGCGGAACGGGATTATCGGGGCTGGCTGATGGTCGAGCAGGACAGCAGCTGGGGTCCCCCGTCGGAGGCGGCCGCGATCGGCCGTCGCGTCCTTGCGCATGCGCTCCGGACTGGCGCTCGCGACGCCGTCTCATGAGGGCTGTCGCATGAAGGCCGTCGCATGAAGATCGCCCTGATCGGCGCCGGTCGTATCGGCCGGTTCCACGCCCGCCTGCTCAGTTCCACGCCCGGCGTCGACAGCCTGATCGTGGCCGATGCGGATGCACCGCGAGCCGCCGAGGTCGCCGGGGAGGTCGGCGCGGACGCCGCGACGTCGATCGACGAGGCCCTCGCCTCCGCCGACGCGATCGTCATCGCCGCCGCGACATCGGCCCACGCGGAGCTGATCCGCGCCTCGATCGCCCGCGGCCTGCCAACGTTCTGCGAGAAGCCGCTGTCGGACGACCTCGAGGACACGATCGCGGTCGCGGCCGAAGTCGAACAGATCGGCGTCCCGTTCCAACTCGGGTTCCAGCGACGCTTTGACCCCGGCTACCGCGAGGCCCGGCGCAAGGTCGAAACCGGCGAGCTGGGCACGCTCTACGTCGTTCGGCTTGCCGGCCACGACCCTGCCCCGCCCCACGAGAGCTACATTCCCCAGTCCGGCGGCCTGTTCCGCGATCTTTCAATCCACGACTTCGATATCTTGCGCTGGCTGACCGGAGCCGAAGTCGACGAGGTGTACGCGTTCGGGGGCGTGCTGGGCTTTCCTGTGTTCGCCAAATACGGCGACGTCGATACCGCCGTGGCGACGCTCCGCCTCACGACGGGCGCGCTGGCCGTGCTGACGTGCGCTCGTCACGACCCGCTCGGCTATGACATCCGGGCGGAGCTCTTCGGCTCGGGCGATTCGATCAGCGTCGGCCTCGGGCCGCGGACGCCGATGCACTCGGTCGAGCCCGGCGTCCCAGCGCCGGCTGGTCCAGCCTGGGCCAACTTCATCGAGCGGTTCGAGCCCGCCTACGCAGCTGAGTTTGTCGAATTCATCCGAGTGGCGCGACGGGAGATCCCGAGCCCGTGTGTCGCTCGCGATGGTCTCGCGGCGATTCGTATCGCCGAAGCCGCGACGCGTTCACTCCACGAGAACCGACCGGTGCGACTCGAGGAGATCCCCGGCTGAGACCGGCCACCCGGTCGGTGAAAGGAGGTGTCAGGATCGCGCGGCGGCGACAACAAGTGCTTCTGAGACGTGTCGTGGCGGCGACGATCAGCGATGTCGCCCGGAAGGCCCGGGTCTCGACGGCCACGGTCAGCCGCGTCCTGGCGGGCCACGGTCGGGCGCGTCCGGAGACCCGCGACCGAGTCTTCGAGGCCGCCCGCGAGCTGGGCTACCGGCCGTCGGGTGTCGCCCGGTCGCTGCGCCAGAGAGCGACGCGAACGCTCGGCCTGATCGTCACCGACATCGAGAATCCGTTTTTCCCGCAGCTGGTCCGGGCCGTCGAGGACGCGGCCCGGGACCTGGGCTACGCGATCCTCCTCTGCAACGCCGCCGACGACCCGGAACGCGAGGCCGGCTATCTCGACCTCCTCGTCGACCGCTGGGTCGACGGCGTCGTGATCGCGGCCAGCAGCCTCGGCGGCCGACACCGCGAGTGGCTGGCGGACGCCCAGCTGCCGATCGTCCTCGTCAACTCCACGGATCCGGCGATCGGGCTGTCATCGATCGCCTCCGATAACCATGCGGGCGGGGCGCTTGCCGCCAGGCACCTTGCCGAGTTGGGCCACGAGCGGTTCGGGCTGATCACGGCGCCGCCCCGGAATATCGACGGGCCGGATCGGCTCGCCGGCGCCCGCGAGGCACTCCGCGCGGCCGGCATCGACGGCGATCGGGTCCTGGTCGCGACCGACGATGCCAGCGTTGTCGGCGGCGAGCGGGCTGCGACCGACATCCTCGATCGCGACCGGCGGGTGACGGCGCTCGTCGCCTACAACGATCTGATGGCGATCGGGGCAATGCGGGCGGTCCGTGCCGCGGGATTGCGGATCCCGTCGGATGTCAGCGTCACCGGCTTCGACAACGTCGACCTGGCGATCTACGTCGATCCGCCGCTCACGACCGTGGCCCAGGCCACCTCGCAAATGGGCCATTGGGCCGTCACCCAGCTGGCGTCTGAACTGGCCGATCGGGCGATGGCGAGGGCCGCCGGTGGCGGGGAGGCGTCGGGGCCGGGCGGCTCAGGTGAGGGCGTCGCCAACCACGTGATCCTCCCGGTCTGGCTCGAAGTCCGCGGTTCGACGGGGCCCGCGCCGCACTGATACGGCCGCTTACGCGCGCCGGCGGCGCCG
>JANMPL010000207.1:0-9297 GCA_031369845.1 Chloroflexota bacterium | reverse complement strand
CTGCATCGGCCCCGCAGTTGGCCCGATCCGGACGCCTCTGCTACCATGCGCGTCCGTGCCGTCAACCGTATCGTTGCGGCTGCCCAGCTCATCACCAGCTCCCGTGAGGTTCGCCCCTTGGCCAAGACGCCCCGCACCTGGACGGGCGCACGCACGCCGTCAGGACTGAAGCGCGTCCGACAGGCCGAGCGCCGCCGCGAGATCCTTCAGCCCCGCCGTACCGCCGCGAAGACGTTCGTCGCGAAAGCCCTCGATGTCGCCACGCATCAGGCCGATCCCGAGACCGCCGCAACGGCACTCGCCGACGCTCATTCGGCTCTCGACCGAGCAGCGAAGTCCGGCGCAATCCATCCGAACGCCGCGGCTCGCCGCAAGTCCCGCCTGACATTGAAGTTCAATGCAGCGACCGGCGGCGCTCATGTCCAGACGTCGACCCGAATCACGAAGACGACGAGCAAGGCCCAGGCCGTGAAGGCCGCCAAGAGCCGGATCGCCGCCTCCAAGGCCGACAAGGCAAAGGGCGCCCAGACCGCCGCCGGCAAGGCCCGCGCCGCGCTGTCGAAGACCGCCCGCGCCGACGCTGCCGCCAAGGCCGCGGCGACTGCAGCCGCTGGCTCCGCGCCGAAGGCAGCGACGAAGGCCGGTACGAAGTCGGCGACCACGAAGGCCGCGGCGAAGCCGGCCGCAAAGTCGACCGCGACGAAGGCCAAGGCGACCACGGCATCGAAGCCCAAGGCCGCCGCCAAGGCCGCCGGCAAGAAGACCGCCGCGAAGGGCTAGCCCTCCCGGTCGCCGGTCAGATCGCCCCGAGTCCGACTCGGGGCGATTTCACGTCACCGAGGTCCGAGGCCGAGCCTCCGAACTGGCAACCTCCCCGATCGCCCGATGCTCGCTCACCGAGGTCCAAGGCGGAGCTCCGCGACGCCCTCGGCCCGAGGCCTAGGTCGGAAGACGCCGTACAGAATCCCGCCGCCGAGGCCGCCGGCCGTCGTCAGCAGGACGAGGAACGCGGCGGTGGCGAATTGCTGGCTCCAGTAGAACGCGGTGAACAAGGCCGTATCGGTGACCCCGACCGCCTCGAACTCGGGGCCGCGCCCATCCGCGATGTATCGAGCGTAAACGCAGTTCGCACCCGGATCGCAGAACGGCGGAATCGCCTGCTCCGTCGCGGGGTCGACGCGGTTGAAGTCGGGGAAGCCGTTGTCGGCGAAGAAGAACAGCGCCTTTACGACGAGCAGGAGCGCCGCCATCGTCAGGGCCGTCGCGAGGCCCGCCGCGAGGGCGTTGGCCACGATCCTGCGCCACGGCCCGGCTCGGCGGTCGCTGCGCTGGTTCGCGTAGTAGCCGATGAGCAGGCCCGCCGGCAGCGCGAGAAGCCAGTAGATCGGCTCGATCGGGATCACGAGCAGGAAGCTGACCGCGATCGTCAGCGCCATCCCGATCCCGACGTATGCAGCCGCGACCGCGCCGCGGTCGATGATTCGAGTCACGTGGTGGCGCCGACCTTGACGTTGCCGTCGGCGGCGGACGCACTCGCCATGCCCGGCCGCCCAAGGGCTGCCCGGCCCAGGTATCGGGCGCCGTCTCCCAGTTCGCCCTCGATCCGGAGCAACCGGTTGTACTTGGCGACACGCTCGCTCCGCGACGGCGCGCCGGTCTTGATTTGCCCCGTGCCCATCGCGACGACGAGATCGGCGATCGTCGTGTCCTCTGTCTCGCCGGAACGGTGCGACACGATCGCCGTCCAGCCGGCTCGCCGCGCAAGCTCGATCGCCTCGATCGTCTCGCTCAACGTACCGATCTGGTTGAGCTTGATGAGGACGCTGTTGGCGGAGCGCTCGTCGATCGCCCGCTGAATCCGCTCCGTGTTGGTCACGAGCAGGTCGTCGCCGACGAGCTGGACCTGGTCGCCGAGACGCCGGGTCATCTCGGCCCAGCCTGCCCAGTCGTCCTCGGCCAGGCCATCCTCGATCGAGACGATCGGGAAGCGGGCGACCCAGTCGGCCCAGAGGTCGATGAGCTCGCCGGACTCCAGCGTTCGACCTTCGCGTGCGAGGACGTATCGGATCGGGCCGCCACCGCTCTCGCTCGAGCTGCCCTCGACGAGCTCCGTCGTCGCCGGATCGAGCGCGATCGCAACCTCCTCGCCTGGCCGGTAGCCGGCCCGTTCGATCGCCCGGAGGATGACCTCGACGGCTGCCTCGTTCGAGGGGAGGCTCGGGGCGAAGCCACCCTCGTCGCCCTGACCCGTCGCGTGGCCCTCATCGTGGAGGATGCCGCGGAGCACGGCGAAGATCTCGGCGCCGGCGCGGAGCGCTTCCGTGTACGTCGGCGAGCCAATCGGCATCACCATGAATTCCTGGAAGTCGGTTGAGTCCTGGGCGTGCTTGCCGCCGTTGAGGATGTTGAACATCGGCACGGGTAGGGTCCGGGCGCCGGCGCCGCCGAGGTAGCGGAACAGCGACAGGTCGTGGGCAGCCGCGGCCGCGTGGGCGCAGGCCAGCGAGACGCCGAGGATCGCGTTCGCCCCGAGTTCCGCCTTGTTGGGCGTTCCGTCGAGGTCACACAGCACGGCGTCGATGCCGGCCTGATCGGCAGCGTCGAGCCCGTAGATGGCGGGAGCGATCACGTCGGTCACGTTGGCGACGGCCCGCAGGACGCCCTTGCCGCCGAACCTTGACTTGTCGCCATCGCGGAGCTCGACGGCTTCGTGCGCCCCGGTCGAGGCTCCCGACGGCACTGCCGCCCGGCCGACCGAGCCGTCGCCCAGGACGACGTCGACCTCGATCGTCGGGTTGCCGCGCGAATCGAGGATCTCGCGCGCGTCGACGATCTCGATCGTCGTGTTCGTGGACACTGTCACGCCTTGGTCTCCACCTTCGGACGATCCTGCAGGACCGCGATTCCGGGGAGCTCGCGGCCCTCGAGGAACTCGAGTGAGGCACCGCCGCCGGTGCTGATGTGGGTCATCTTCTCCGCGAGGCCCTGCTGTTCGAGGGCGGCGACCGAGTCGCCACCGCCGACGACGACGGTCGTGCCGTTCTCGGCCTTGTCGGCCAGGAACCGGGCGATCTCCTTGGTGCCGTGGGCGAACGAGGGAATTTCGAAGACGCCGAGCGGCCCGTTCCAGAAGACGGTCTTCGCCGGGGCGAGGGCCTCCTCGATAGCCCGCCGCGAGTTCTCGCCGAGATCGACGATGTGCCACGACGCCGGGAACTTCTCCGTCCCGACCGTCTTGTATTCCGTGCCGCGGGTGACTTCCTTGGCGATGACGACGTCGGTCGGGAGGATGACCGGAATGCCGCGCGCCTCGGCCGCGGCGAGAATCCGCTTCGCGTCGTCGACCCGATCGTGCTCGGCGAGGCTCTTGCCGACGGTCTTGCCCTGGGCGAGCAGGAACGTATTGGCCATCGCGCCGCCGACGACGAGGATGTCGACCTTCGAGATCAGATGCTCAAGCACGCCAACCTTGTCGGACACCTTCGCTCCGCCGAGGATCGCCGCGAACGGCCGTCCCGGATTCTCGAGGAGGTGCGAGAGCATCTCGATCTCACGTTCCATCAGGAGCCCGGCGTAGGCCGGCAGAAGCTTCGGGACGCCGACCGTCGAGGCGTGCGCCCGGTGGGCCGTCCCGAACGCGTCGTTGACGAAGACGTCGGCGTACGAGGCGAGCTTCGCTGCGAACTCCGGATCGTTCTTCTCCTCCTCGGCGTGGAATCGGAGGTTCTCGAGGAGGATCGCCTCGCCCGCTCGGAGGCGCTTGATCGCATCTTCGGTGCCCACCCCGAGCGCGTCGCCGGTCACCGGCACGTTGCGCCGAAGGAGCGTCGAGATTCGCTGGCCGACCGGGCGGAGCCGGAGGCCGTCCTGGACCTTGCCGTCAGGCCGGCCCAGGTGGCTGGCAAGAATGACGCGCGCACCCTGGGCGAGTAGCGCGTTGATCGTCGGCAGGGCCGCTCGGATCCGGGAGTCGTCTGTGACTTTCCCGTCCGCGAGCGGGACGTTGAAATCGACACGCAGGAAGACGCGTTTCCCGGCGGCGTCCAAGTCGCGGATGGTCAGCTTGTTCATGTGGCTGGGGTCAAGCCCGACCCGCCACCGGAAGGCGCGCGGCGACGAAGGCGATGAGATCGGCGACGCGGCAGCTGTAGCCCCACTCGTTGTCATACCAGCTGATCACCTTCACCATCGTTCCTCCGAGGACCATCGTCGAATCGGCATCAATGATCGACGAGCGGCTGTCGCCCCGGAAGTCGGTCGAGACCAGCGGCTCGTCGCTGACACCGAGGATGCCCTTGAGCGGGCCTTCCGCCGCAGTCCGGAACGCGTCGTTGAGCTCCTCGACGGACGTCGGCCGCGAGACGTCAGCGGTGAAGTCGACGACGCTCACGGTTGGCGTTGGCACGCGAAGGCTGAAGCCGTCGAACTTGCCCTTCAGATCCGGGATCACGAGGGCGAGCGCCTTCGCCGCGCCCGTCGTCGTCGGGATGATGTTCAGGCCGGCCGCGCGTGCCCGACGAGGATCCTTGTGCGCGACGTCGAGGATCCGCTGGTCGTTCGTGTAGCTGTGGATCGTGTTCATGAGACCGCGCTCGATCGTGAGCAGGTCGTGGACGACCTTGGCCGCCGGTGCCAGGCAGTTCGTCGTGCAGCTGGCGTTGCTGATGATGTGGTGCTTCTCGGCGTCGTAACGACCCTCGTTCACGCCGAGGACGATCGTGATGTCCTCGCCCTTGGCCGGGGCGCTGATGATGACCTTTTTGGCCCCGGCGGTGATGTGCGCGGCTGCCTTGTCGGCGGCCGTGAAGAGACCCGTCGACTCGAGGACGATGTCGACGCCGAGGTCGCCCCACGGCAGGGCCGCCGGATCCTTCTCCTTTAGGACCTTGACCTCGCGGCCGTCGATGATCAGCGCGTCCTCGGTGTAGTCGACGGTCCCGTCGTAAGCGCCATACGTCGAATCGTGCTTGAAGAGGAGCGCATTCATCGACGTGTCGACGAGGTCGTTTACCGCGACCACTTCGACGTCCGGGGCCCGCTCGATGAGCGCCTTGAGCGATTGACGGCCGATCCGCCCGAAGCCGTTGATGCCGACTCGCACTGCCATGACGTGCTCCTTCGCGACCTGCGCTCGCTCACCGACAGAGCGAGCGTCATTGCTATCGAGGTGGGGCGTCGCACTGGCGCCGGGCTTCCCGGCCGTGCGCTCGACCGCCGAACGTATGGTCGCATCGTAGGCGGTCGGCCGTCGAGGCCCTACGTCCAGGCCCTGCGTCCGGGCCTCGTGAGGCGGGCTTCGCCCGGGAATCACGAAGGGGGCCCTGCCGTTGCCGGCGAGGGCCCCCTTCGGGCGGTTCAGTGTGAGGCGGTCAGCCGCCGATCTTGAAGACCTTGCCCTTGCAGATCGGACATGTCCCGGAAAGCGCAGGCTTGCCGTTCTTCATCGTGATCCGCTGGGGGTTCTGGACTTCGACCTTCTGCTTGTCCTTGACGCAATATGCTTCGGCCATGGAGAGGGCTCCTCCTGTTCAGCGTGGCGTCACGGGAACCCTCGTCCCGTGTCCGCAGCTCACGTGTAGTTCCAAAGAGACGGTCGCCAGCGATCCGTCCCGGCCAGTTGCTTCTGGCGATCCATTTCGGAGAGGATCAGAAGGCTCTCCAGCCCCGTCTCCACGCACGCAGCCTCCGCCTCGTCCTTGGCCGCACCCTCCACGAACGCGCCGGTTGTCCGCTGGGCGTAGACCGCACAGACGACTCCGGCCCGACAGCGGGCGAGTGTGGCCAGCACGAGTAGCGCGGATGCCTCCATTTCGAAGTTCAGGACGCGCTGGCGCGCCATGTCTTCCGCCAAATCAGGGTAGCGGATGGGCAGCTGCGGGATGGGACGCCCCTGCGCCCCGAAGAATCCCGGTGCCGTCGCCGTTATCCCGACGTGGTTCCGGTGTCCGAGCCGGTCCGCGGCCTCGATGAGCGCGATGACCGCCTCGTAATCGGCGATCGCCGGGTATCCATCGTGGACGAAGAAGCTCGTGGTCGCCTCGAGCCGGACGGCGCCGGTCGAGATGATCAGGTCCCCGAGGGCGACCTCCGGCTGGAGGGCTCCGCAGGAACCGACGCGGATGAAGGTTGGCCTTTCTGTGATCGCCAGGATTTCCGCCACCACGATCTCGACGTTGTCCGTGCCGATCCCGGTCGAAACGACCGAGATACGTTCGCCGCGATACGTCCCGGTGACCGAGGCGAACTCCCGGTGGCGCCGTTCCAGCTCGATGGAGTCGAGCCGTGTGGCGATCCGGTCGGTGCGGTCGGGGTCACCAGGGAGGAGGATGTACTCGGCCAGTTCTCCCGGTCCGAGGCCGATGTGGTATTGCCGCTCCCCCAGTGGGAGCGCGACGCGGTGATCCGCGTTCGGCAAGACCTGTCCCTCGCTCAGGTGGTGCTTCGCAGGCGCGAAACTCGGCCGAGGATAGTCCCGCGTTCTCACGAGCGTCAAGCACGACCGCTGAGCGTGGCCACGCACGAATCACCGTTCCGGGCCCTGAGTGGCCGCCACGCTCGCCAAACGGGAGGCGACGCGGGCCGCCATTCGGCGCCGCGCTCGTTGCCTCCGGAGGACCGTGACGGCCAGCGAGGCCGCCGAGAGGAGCATGACTCCGACGACGCCGACAGCGCCTGGAACGTTGGGTCCGAGCAACCCGCCGGCGAGGCGGCTCACGTGACCCGAGGCCGGCGATTCGAGCACGTCCGCGGATGCGTCGAGCGGAGCGGTGGCTGTCTGGTCGAGGGTCGGATCGCCGACGCGGACGAGACCGGCGGGGTCATCGACCACGACTCGATACCCGTCAGCGGCCTGTTCGACGCGGCCAGTTGCGTTCAAGGCGTCGCCGGGCTCGAGGAGCGGCAGGTACTCCGCAGCGGCGCCCGTGAGCATGACGCGCCCGATCGCGGTCCCGTCATCAAGCAGGAAACCGTCCGGAGCGAGCTCCGTGACGAGGCCACCGATCCGGACGACCTGACCGTCGTGGCCCGCGAGGTCGACGAGATCGACGTCTGCGACGGAGGCGCCTGACGAGCCCGAGGCCCCCGCGACAGCACCTGTCCCGGCGGGTTGGTCGGAGCCACCACCGCTCGCGCCTGCGCCTGCGCCTCCCGCGCCTCCGCCGCCCGTGCTCACCGTGACATCCGCCGGGCTCCGCGGAGCGATCGACCAGCGGCGGTCGGTGGCGCCCGGATAGGGTCGCCGGACGATCCCGACGATGGTCGCCGTGCGGCCCTCCACGATCGTGCTTGCTGGGATCCGCGCGCCAGCAAGGCCGGTCACCACGACGCGGTCCGGCCCGACCATGAGCTCCGCGCGCCATCTGTCGCCGAGCTTGTGAATGTCGACGACCGTGCCGCTGACCCGGACGAGGCGCCATTCGTGGGCGGCCGTCGGCGTCCGCTGGAGATCGAGCGCGAGCGGGCGCCCCCCTACCGCGACCAACACGATCGCCTCGGCCTTGATGCGCGGAGCGTCGTAGGCGCGCCCAATCGTGCCGTCGACGCGGATGCGCGAGCCCACGGCCGGCGCCCTGTTATCGACTGGAATGAGAATTTCGACACCCGCGGTCCGATCCTCGATCACGATCCTTCGCCCGGTGGAGTCGAGAAGGTCCGACGCTGTCGTCACGATCCCTTCGACCATGACCCGGCCGTCGCCGCGGCGGACAGCGTCGGCGATCGAGAGGACGCCGCCTGCAGGCGACGTCGACGGTCCGGGCGAGCGGGATGGTTTTGGCGTAGCGCCCGGCGCGGGCGTAGGCGAGGGTGTAGGCGAGGGCCCTGAGCGTCGTTGCAGGTCGCCGGCGTCCCGGGTCCAGACGCGATAGCCGTCCAGCGCGCCTTTCCGGGAGGCGCGTTGACCCGCGACGCCGACGATGTCGTAGGTCGCCCCGACTGATACCGAGTCGGCCGTGAGCCCACTCGACGCGTCCGCGAGGATCCGGATGTCGCCGCTCGGCGAGACAACGTAGAAGGTGATGTCGCCGCTCGTCGACTTCGTCGGACGCGCCTCGATCAGGCCGTGGACCGTGACGAGCCGGCCCTCGAGCCCCTCGCCGAGCGACGTCGCGTCGGCCGAAACCGCCGTCGGCAGCGGCCCCGAGCCGGCGGTCCGGACACCGCCGGACGGCGGACGCAGCTCGAGCTGGCCGTACGGGTCGGCGAGCGGGCCGCGGACTTCAAGCCGGGTGCCACGCCCAGGCGCGGCGACGCCATCGGGGAGGCGGACGACGATCCCGCCGCTCGAATCCTGGATCGCGATGAGCGGTGGCGTACCCAGGCGGCCGCTCTCCGCGGTCACGACGCCTGCCACGCTGACGGTCGTCCCGATCGGCATGCGCCGGGCGTCCGCGATCTGCAGATTCGTCGACGATGGCGATGGTGCCGGCGATGGAGATGGGCTCGGCAGCGGGGTCGCCGTCGGTGCTGGGGTGGTTGTGGGCGTGGGCGTGGGCGTGGGCGTCGGATAGGCGCTCGGAGCGGGCGTCACACTGGGTTCCGGCGTCGGCGTCGGCGTCGGTGACGGGGTGGGGGCCTCGACGGTGAATTCGCCTTGTGACGTGGCATGGAGCCGATAGCCGGCAGTGCCGGTGCCGCTGCTGTCACGCTGTCCGAGAGGACCGGTCGCGGTAACGACGTCGCCGGTCCCGACGGTCGCGCCGGCAAGTGCGGCGTCGGCGACCACGAGGCGCAACGGGCCACTGCCGTCGTCGATCGTGACGCCGAGGCCATCACTCAACGCCGCCGGCGATGAAGTCACGGCCCCGGTCACGACCAGCCGAGTGCCCTCGAGCGATTCGTCTGCCGCACCGGTCTCGATCACGATCGGCGCCGGCACGGGGGCGGAACCCTGCTCGACGATCGCGTCGGCCGAAACGATGAGCGTCCGGAGCCCGAAGTAGCTGCCAAGGGACCCTTTCGCCAGAACCGACGTCCCGGCGGGCAATGGTGTGGGCAGCGCGGCATCCAGCCTCAGCGCGATCCCGCCGCTTGCATCTTGGACGAAGCCGATCCGGCCGGAGTCGATCACACCCAGTCCGGTCGTCAGCGTCCCGACCACGGTCACCACCGATCCATCGGCCATGCCCCGCACCTCCGCGATCGACAGGATCGGCTCGGCGGTCGGGCTGGGGGGCTGGGTGGGCGTCGGCGTCGGAACTGGCGTCGGGGTGGGAGTCGGGATCGGCGTCGGTGTCAACGTCGGGGTCGGAGTCGGAGCCGGCGTTGGTGTGGGGGTGGGCGTCGGCGTCGGGGTGG